>JBKBRL010000071.1:0-5416 GCA_046292115.1 Caldimicrobium sp. | reverse complement strand
CGAAAGCTCTTGCAACTCAAGAGCCTGGGGATTATAATTCTATAATTCCAGTCATAATCTTTATGTATTTGCCCATAGCCTTCATATGAGTATAGAATTTAGAGAGCTTATAAAAAAGGAGGGCTTCCTTTTTACCTTTGAGTTAGTCCCAGGAAGGAGTGTTCGCACAAGAGAATATCAGGAGATTTTAAGATTTCTTCAAGAAAGTGTCAAAGAAAGGGTTTTTCAAGTTTTTTCCATAACAGATAATGCTGGTGGGCATCCTGCATTGTCTCCTATCCCCTTAGGGAAGACGATAAAAGATTTAGGATTAGAAGCAATAATTCATTTTTCCTGTAAAGACAAAAACAGAAACCAAATTGAGAGCGAACTTTTAGCTTTAGATAGAGAAGGGCTCCATAATCTTTTAGTTCTAACAGGTGATTATCCCTTTTATGGTTATATGGGAAAGGCAAAACCTGTCTTTGATTTAGACTCCGTGCTTCTTCTTAAGTTAATAACTGATATGGAAAGAGGCATAGAGCTTCCAAAAGAGGCTCCTGGAGGCGGAAAGGCCTTGCCAGGAATTCCCTTTTTTAAGGGGGCTGTGGTTAACCCTTTTAAATTAACCTATGAAGAACTTTTCTGGCAATATTTTAAACTTTATTTAAAACTTAAAGCTGGTGCCTATTTCATTATTTCCCAAGTAGGCTTTTACCCTAAAACCTGGAGAGAATTAAAAATTGTCTTAGATAAGGGATTGACTCAAATTTTATCTGAACTTTTAGAGGAACCTATAGATTGGTTAGAGACTATGCCCGAAAAAGAGAAAAGCTTTAAGGATATTCCTCTTCTTGGAAGCATCCTTTATCTTACCCCATCCTTAATAAACCTCGTTAAAAAAGGTAAAATTCCTGGGATCCTAATTACAGAGAGCATTTTAAGAGCCTTAGAAAAAAGTTCCAACTTTGAAAAGAAAAACTTAGAAATTTTAGCTAAGTTTGCCTCTCTTTTAAAAGCTTTGGGCTACAAAGGGGTGCATCTTTGTGGATTTCCTCTAAATTATGGCAAAATAAATCAATTCTTAGAGCTTTTTTATAAATATGAAAACCAAGGAGAAAATTTTGCAGAAGAATTTGAAAACAAAGTTCTCCTTGAACTAAACAATGGACAGATAAAAGGAGCCTTCCCCTCTTTTTTAACTAAAGAACATATTTTTAAAAAAAGGTTTAGCTTAGCCTATTATATAAACCATGCTATCCATTCCCTTTTCTTTAATACCTCAAGCAAGTTTTATCCTCTTTTAAAGAAAATTTTATTGAGAATTGACCAATCCCCGTTCTTTAGAAAGTATTTTACGAGGTTTGAGTATTTTATAAAGAAAATATTATTTAGTTGTCAAGAATGTGGTGATTGTACTCTCTTTGAATATAATTATCATTGTCCTCAAAGTGGATGTGCCAAGTATCTTTTAAATGGCCCCTGTGGTGGAAGTATTGCAGGCTTTTGCGAAGTTTATCCCTATATAAAGGAGTGTCACTTTGTAAAAGCCTTGAAAAGCCCTTCCACCAAAAAAAATATCATAAAATTTTTTTATTTATTTAGAAGAGGATATTTATCTCCAAGAGATTGGGAGCTTTATAAAAGTTCATCCTGGCTAAATTTTTATCTAAAGAGGGATCACCATAAGTATGAAGATGGAGACAGTTAGAATTGAAAAAATAGGCTTTGGTGGTGAAGGAGTAGCAAGGCTCAGTAATGGAAAGATCATTTTTGTGCCCTTTGTCCTTCCTGGAGAATTAGTAAAAGTGTTAATTAGGGAGGAATATAAAGATTACGCCGTAGGAGAGTTTATAGAGGTAATTGAGGAATCAGAAGCAAGGGTTGCACCACTTTGTAAGTACTATAGAGTTTGCGGAGGATGCCATTTCCAACATATGACTTATCAAAGGGAAATTCAAATCAAGGAAGGAGTTTTAAGGGAACTTTTTCTTAGACAAGCTCAGAGAAAGGAAATACCACTGAAAGAGGTTATCCCTTCACCTAAAGAATATTTCTATAGAAATAGATTAAGGCTTCATGTGGAAAATCATTCTCTAAAGATGGGGTTTGTAAAGCGGAAGTCTCACGAGGTTTTAAAGATAGAAGAGTGCATAATCAGTAATGATCTCATTAATCAAGTTTTAAAGGAGTTATATCAATGTCAGGCCTGGATTAATTTATCTCTTTATAGTAAAAGAATAAAGCTTGAGGTCTCTCTTTTAGAGGAAAAGGTTTCTATACTTTTTTGGAGTTTAGTTGATCCAAAAAGTGAGGATATAGCAGAACTTATAAAGTTAAATCATATAAAGAGTGTTTTTTATATTAGGAAGGGGCAAAGACCCCAGGGGCCCTATCCTAAGGATGCCTCCTTTGGGGGGAGGAAACTTCTTCCAGCTCTCTATGACCTCATCTATTATGTGCAGCCAGGGGTTTTTACTCAAACTAATTGGGAGATAAATTTGCTTCTTATGGAAAAAGTAGTGTCCCTTTCTCAAGGGGCTGAAAAAATTTTAGATTTACACTCTGGGATGGGCAATTTTCTTTTTCCCTTAGTTAAAAAGCTTACCTCTGCTAAAGAATTTTTAGGAGTAGATACGGACATTCGTGCTATAGAAGATGCGATTTATATTGCAGAAAAAAATGAGATTAATGGAAAAGTTGATTTCACAAGAATGAGTGCCCTTGAGGCACTTTATGAAAAAATGAGAGAAGGTGAAAGATATGATTTAATTTTGCTTGACCCACCAAGAGGTGGTTGCAAGGAATTAATAAGATATTTACCTGAGGTTGCAAAGGATAAAATCATCTATATATCCTGCGACCCACCTACCTTGGTGAGAGATATTTTACTTCTGGAAAAGGTTGGATTTATTCTTCGTGAACTCTATCTTTTTGATATGTTTCCAAGGACTTATCATTTTGAGACGCTTGCCCTTCTTCAAAGGAAAGATTAAGTGGTTTTCCTAAAGCCCAAAGCAATTGTCTGCAAAAGCCCATAATAATTTTTACTTCTCTTGAGGTTAAGTCCCTGGAGGTTAAAAATCTTCGGATGTTTGTTAGCCAGAGAAGGGTATTTTCATGTGGCAAATAGTCTATTTCTTTTAAAGTAGCTTCTATGATTTTAAACATGAGGTTTATTTCCTTTTGGGTGGCAAGTTCAGGTTTTTTTAGCTCCAACCTACTTGCTCCTTGGAAGATTTCATAGAGGATTATGACCACCGCTTGGGAGACATTTAAAGAGGCCTTTTCCGTTGTAGGGATTGTGATAACATAATCGCAATAAAAAAGGTCTTCATTACTTAGTCCTAATCGCTCGTTTCCAAAAAGAAGAGCGATCTTATTGGAAAAGGAATATTCACAAATAGTCTTTGATATTTCCTTGGGAGTATAATAGACCAACCTGCGTTTGCCCAGTCTTGCAGTAGTGCCAATTACTATGTTAAAATCTTTTATAGCCGTAGGTAAATCCTCATAGATTTCCATTTTCTCAAGTATAGGAAGCCCAGATTTCGTAGCCATAGCTTCCATAGGGAGAGGTGTTAGGTCAGCTGGATTTACTAAGATGAGCCTTTCTATGCCAAAGTTAGCACAAGCTCTTGCAACAGAGCCAATATTTTCTGGATAGAGGGGATTAACTAAGACTACCGCAATGTTTGAAAGATTTGCTGAGACAGGTTGTGCTATTGGGCGAACTTGCATGAAGTATTTGGGTGGTGCCGGGGCCCGGAATCGAACCAGGGACACGCGGATTTTCAGTCCGCTGCTCTACCGACTGAGCTACCCCGGCAACCATAAACCATAATATTACAAAAGTTTTAAATTGTCAAGCCCCGCGTTTCCTCAAAAATAATCTCTTCGAAAAAGGGTTGTGTCCACATAATTTTGACAAAAAGCACCCACAGAATTGGTAGTCACAACCTAAGGGTTGCGGCTATCAATTCTGTGGGTGCCAAACTAAAGCTTTTATTGTTTAAATGTAATTATGTTAATAGGTCTTGATATTTTAGTAAAATATATTAAATTAAAATAAAATATGATTATACAGAGAAAGGGGGGGTAATAGGTATGTTTAAATTATCTACTAAAGGTAGATATGCGGTAAGAGCGATGTATGAAATTGCTAAGGCCTATCCTGAGGGGGTTACATTAGATGAGATTTCGGAGCGGCAAAAGATTTCCCGTGTTTATTTAGCTCAAATTCTCAACAGGCTTAGACAGGCAAGATTAATTAAATCTTCTCGTGGCCCAGGTGGTGGTTATGTGCTAAGAAAACCTCCAGAACAAATTTCCCTTTATGACATCTTAGAACCTTTGGAAGGTCCCGTATGTATTGCTTCTTGCATTGATCCAGCAGAAGGTTGTGAGGAGATTGATGAATGCATTGCCTATCCCATTTGGAAAAAAATTGCTCAGTACATAGAATGTATGCTCAAAAATGTTAACCTTGATGCCTTAGTAAAAAATCTTAATCCTCAGGAAAAGGAAAAGTATGCTGAATCGATAACCTTGAAGTGTTTTTAAATTTATATAATCCCTAAATGAGCTTGAAGTTAAAGTTTCCCCTCAAGGATAAAAGTCTTATCCAAGATTTAAAAGTTGGTGATTTTGTTGAAATTTCAGGGTGGCTCCTTTGTGGAAGGGATGCCACTTGTAGAAAAATTTTAAAAGCTATAAAGGAAGAAAATTTTTACTTTGATTTCAATCATCAACTTATGTATTATGTAGGGCCCACACCAGCTCCTCCAGGGAAAATAATAGGTTCCTGCGGCCCAACTACTTCCTCCCGTATGGACGATTTTATGCAAGAATTTTTAAACCTTGGATTATCTGCTACGATGGGTAAGGGTAAGCGCTCAGCTAAAGTTAAGGAACTTCATGCCCTCTACCAAGTTGTATATTTTGTCACTTTTGGTGGAGCAGGCGCCTATCTTTCTCAGTTCGTAAGGAAGGTTGAACCTATAGCCTGGCAAGAATTGGGTCCCGAAGCTTTTTTTAGAATAAAAGTAGAAAATTTTCCTGCAGTAGTAGGTATTGATACAAAAGGGAAGGACCTCTATGAGAGGTCCTCTCCGCTTTTTCTACCTTGATAAAAGTTATGTTTTTCAATGTCTTCAAATAAAATAATTACTGCCTCTGGAGAAATCTTTAAATTTTGAACCAATACATCTGTTATTTCCTCAGCTATTTTTTTCTTTAATTCTTTATCCCTTCCAGAAAATAAGCTAATTTTTACTATAGGCATAACCAGCCTCCTTAACCTGGGACTACAGGTTTATCTAATAGATAAACTAAGCCCTCAAAAAAAGCTATCTTTTCTTCGGTGTGTTTTTTTAATACAGATACATGGTAAGAGGCTAAATTATTTCCCCTATGACCTTCTTCAGCCCTTGCAACT
>JBKBRL010000070.1:0-5424 GCA_046292115.1 Caldimicrobium sp. | reverse complement strand
TTGGAATTGTTTCCATGGCTGATGTACAAAAGTTAGTCTAAAAGGTATCTTTTTAATTCTCTATAAGGGAAGGCTAAAAGCCTTCCCTTTTTATTTCAATTCTTTTACCAAATATTCACTATCAACATTTCCTAAAAGAAACTTGTTTATAGGACATTTTAAATAATGCCTTGACTAAAAAGAATAACTATCTTCTTGATTTGTTGAAAATTTAAGAGTATTATAAGACTAATTAATAACATTAAAGTTTTAAGGAGCCTTTATGAAGAAACTTCTTCTCTCCTTAGGTTTGTTTTTAGTCCTAATTTTAGGGGGTTGTGCCACATATGAGGAGCCCCATAAAGTCCCATCTGCCTTTGGAGAAAGGATAAAAACCATTTTAGTTTTACCTATGGATGATTATTGCCTTGCAGAAAGGGGCTTAACTCTTTATTGCCCTGTAACAGGAGTTATAACTGGTGAGATCGAACCCGGGGCTCGGGATATAATGGATAACCTTCTTAAAAAGGAACTTCTCCAATTAAATACTAAGACCAAGTTTTATTTTTTAACAAGACAGGAATTTGAAGCTCTTTTAGAGGAAGCTTTAGAAGAAAAGATTAAAAGCCATGAAGGTTTAATAAGATTTTTCACCGAGAAAACACAGACAGAGGCTCTACTCTATGGGAAGATTTTTAGATTTAAAGAGAGAAAGGGTAGTAGTTGGAGTGTCCTTGAGCCTGCCTCTGTTGCCTTTGTCCTTACTCTATATGATGGGGCAACTGGCAAAATTTTATGGCAAAAGGTTTTTGATGAAACGCAGAAGCCTCTTAGTGAAAATTTATTAAATTTGTCCTTGTATGGTAAAATTAAATGGCTTAAAGCTGAAGAGCTTGCAGAAAGAGGGCTAAAAAATATTTTAAAAACCTTCCCCTTTTAAGCGAAATGCTTTTTATTCCAGCCATAGACCTTAGGTCAGGAAAAGTGGTCCGCCTTTTTCAGGGAGATTATGCAAAAACTAAGGTCTACGGAGAGAATCCTAAGGAATATGCCCTTTTTTTTGAAAAGCAAGGTGCAAAGAGATTACACATCGTGGATTTAGATGGGGCTAAAGAAGGCTATCCTGTGCATAAGGAACTCATAAAAGAGATCGTCTCCTCCCTATCTATACCAGTTCAAGTGGGTGGCGGAATAAGAACCTATGAGGATATAGAAGAATATTTGGCTTCTGGGGTATCCCAAGTTATTCTTGGGACAAAAGCTCTAAAATCTCAGGAATTTTTAAGAGAAGTCTCAGAGGCTTTTCCTGGAAAAATTATAGTAAGCGTAGATATCAAAGGGGAATATGTAGCCATTTCCGGTTGGCTACAAACAAGCCAAATAAATTACTTAGATTTTCTAAAAGAGCTAAATTCTTACGATTTGTTCGCCATTATTTTAACCAATATTGAAAGGGATGGCACAGGAAAAGGGGTAGACCTTTTGCCCTTGAGGAGCGCCTTAGAAATTACAAAACATCCCATAATTTTAGCAGGTGGTGTTTCCACTAAAGAAGACCTTGTGAAACTAAAAACTTTAGAAAAGGAAGGCTTATTTGGAGTTATCTCTGGAAGAGCTCTATACGAGGGCACCCTTGACATTAAAGAAGCTCTTGAAATTACAAGGGCGTAGCACCTTTTATGTCTTTAGAAAGTGTATCTTTAGAAACTCTTATCAACCATTTGGTAGATGTCTTCTATAAAGACAAACCTACCGTAGCCTTTGTAAAAGACATAAAAGAGAAAAGATTACATCTTTTTTTACCTTCAGGAAGAGAAGAATTGTTAAGCCACAATGCCCTTCTCTCTCTTGGTAAAAAAAAGATTAGTTCTGGAAACCTTGCATCTATAGAAATGTTACTTAGAGAAAAGCAAAAACTTAGAGAGGAATTAAAGGAAATCTACGATTTAAAAGAGCTCTGGGAAATAGTTGTCGGAGAAGCTGAAAAGATGGATGCTTGGGAATTGGTACATCTATTTCTTGGGAAGGTTCCTACATGTGATGAAGTCTCAGCTTTTATGCGAAAAATTGTAGAAGAAAGAATCTATTTTGGCTTTGAAGGGCCAGATTTAGTAAAAATTCGTACCAGAGAGGAAGTAAAAAATATCCTTCTTCAAAAAGAAAAGGAAGAAGAGAGGTTGAAATTTCTTTCTGAAGGAGAGGTTTTTCTTCAGGCTCTTCTTACAGCGAAGTTAGATTCTTTTCCAGAGGAAAAGCTTGTTTTTTGGACGAAGGCTATAAAAAATTATCTCCTCTTAGAAGAAGCCTATGAGCAGGGAAAATTAATAAAGGAACTTTTGCAGAGGCATAATCTGGATTCACCTCCTAAGGTTATAGAACTTTTATCCAAAGCCAAACTAATTGAAGAGGATTGGTTTTATGAGATTGAAAAGGTAAGATATCCTACTAAGTTTTCTAAAGAGGAATGGGAAGAGGTGCAAAAAATCTTAAAGGATGATATAGATTTTAGTAAATATGTAGACCTCACTTCCCTTTATACCTTTACAATTGATGCAGAGGAAACAGAAGATTTTGACGATGCCTTGTCCATTGAGAAAGAGCAAGGATTAACCATTTTATATGTGCATATTGCAGAAGTGGCAAGATATATACTTCCTGGTTCAGCCTTATGGAGTGGAGCCTTAGAGAGAGCTTCCACCCTTTACCTTCCAGAAACTATTTATCCAATGTTTCCCTTCCCTTTATCCCACGAAAAATTTAGCTTAAGGGAAGGAGAGCTAAAACCCACTTTAACTTTTAAGTTTTTTCTAAATGAGAAGGGGGAAGTTTTAGAATATCAAATTTTTCCCTCCCTTATTAAGGTCAAAAAACGATTTACCTATGAGGAAGTGGACAAAGCCTTGGAAGAGGCTGAGCCATTCTGGAGGGAGCTTTACGGGTTCTTCAAACCTTTTAAGGAATATCGCGCCCAAATGGGGGCTTTAGCTGTGATTCTTCCTGAGATAGTGGTAAAGGTTACTCCTACAGGCGAGATTCTTTGTGAGAAGCTTGAGATGACACCTGCCAGGGATTTAGTGGCAGAAGCTATGATCCTTGCCAATTTTTATGGAGCAAAATTTTGCGTAGAAAGAGGCATCCCAATTGTTTTTAGAGCTCAGAAAATGCCCTATCAAGTGATAGAAGAGCGAGAAAGCTCATTGTATCACAAGATTTTACAACTTAAATTTATGGCAAGGTCTGAGTTATCCCTTGAGCCAGCTTTACATTCAGGTCTTGGGCTTCCCTATTATGCTACTTTTACCTCCCCTATTCGCCGTTTTGTAGATTTACTTTCTCAATATCAGCTAATTGCCTATTTAGAAAAGAGGCCCCTTATTCCAAAGGAGGAGCTGTTAAAAATTTTGCCAGATTTACAAAATAATTGGCAGCAGGCTCAATATTTACAAAACAGGCGCAAAAAATATTTTTTGCTTAAATATTTGCAAAAGTACAAGCTGGGAGAGGAATTGTTAGGGCTTATCACAGAAGTGCAGGGAAGAAAATACAAGGTTTACATCCCTGAATATAATCTCACAGGTGAGGTGATAGGTTATAAGGGCACTTTAGCGGCAGGCACAGAGGTTAAAGTAAAGATTGAGAAGGTAAATCCCTTTCAGGAGAATCTTCGTTTGCAAATTCTCTAAGGGTAACCTCATCTACTGCAAAAGCATTTCCCTCTATTTTCTTCGCTTTATACATAGCAGAATCTGCTCTATTTATAAGGTCTGATATCGTTTTTTCTAAATCTTCTCTTTCAATTAATTGAGCAATGCCTACAGAGAGGGTAACTGGCTTATAAGGGAGACGATCCCAATTTTTAAAGATCCTTAACACCACTTTTATAGCTTCTTTATAGGTAGTATAGGGCATAATTACCATAAATTCGTCACCACCATATCTACAAACTTTGTCCACTTTGTTTCTCGTGTTTTTGCTTAGAACCTCCCCAATAGCAATTAAAACTTCATCCCCTGCTTTATGCCCATGACGGTCATTATACCATTTAAATTTATCTAAATCGATTACTAGGAGAGTGAGTGGGTATTTTAATCTTAGAGCTCTATAGGTTTCTTCTCTAATGTGTATTTCAAAATATCTCCGATTGTATACTCCTGTTAAAGGATCTTCCACGATAAAGCGCTCAACTTTTTTGTTTAAATAGAACTCATTTAAAAGTTTCCATAATCTTGCTTTAAATTCTCCTACAGAAAAAGGTTTCAAAATAACTTCATTTGCCCCAGATGAAAAGAGAATTCCAAGGTCTAAACCTAAGTGATAATTAACCATTGTATAGAGGATGATATTTTTATTTACCTTTTTTATTTCATCTATGAGCTTTAGTTCCTCATCCTTAGCAGACTCTATAGGTAAGATGACAAAGTGGAATTCTTCCTTGAGAAGGGAAGGAATTAATTCTCCCAAGGAAGAAATGCACTCACAATTCAGATTTAAATCTTTAAAAATTTCCACGAGGAGTTCACTCATAAAAGGGTCAGGTTCATAGATCAAAATTTTTAGGTCTATATTTAATTCTTCTTTAATTTTTTGGGTTATATCTTGAATATTCATTTGGTTATAGCTTTTATATAATCTTTTAAGATTTTGGAATGGTCAAAGGCAAGTTCCTGCCATGGGATATCCTCTAAGGAGAAAACTTGAGCCTTTTTGGCATCATCTTTTCCTTGAAGAGTTCCCTTCCCTTCTGCCACAAAAACCACGGATAAGGTATGAAACCTTGGGTCTCTCCTTGGATCGGAATAACAACCTAAAAGGGTTTTGATTTTTATTTCTAAATTAGTTTCTTCTTTGGCTTCTCTAATGGCTGCTTCTTCTGCCCTTTCTCCATATTCTATAAATCCCCCTGGGAGAGCCCATCCATAAGGAGGATTTTTCCGTTCAATTAATACAATGCCTCCTTGATATTCTATAATTATATCAACTGCTGGTATGGGATTTCTAAAAGGTTTGAAGGTTTCAGGATGTTTGGTTTTTAAGATTTCTACCATTTCCTCGTGTATAACGCCGTTTGAGGCAATTAAAGTGTCTTTAAAAGGATGATAAGGCTCTCCTAAATAATCAGAGACCTTACCCCCAGCTTCTTTCACTAAAAGGATACCAGCTGCCGTGTCCCAGGGTTTTAGGTACGGTTCAAAAAAACCAGTATATCTTCCACAGGCAACATAAGCTAAATCTAAAGCTGCAGAGCCAAAGCGTCTAACCCCTCTACATTTTT
Organism: Caldimicrobium sp.; assembly: GCA_046292115.1. Taxonomy (GTDB): domain Bacteria; phylum Desulfobacterota; class Thermodesulfobacteria; order Thermodesulfobacteriales; family Thermodesulfobacteriaceae; genus Caldimicrobium. The sequence goes on along the minus strand of JBKBRL010000070.1, from coordinate 173 downwards.
GCAAAAATTCTTCAAAGGGGGCGGTAAAATGTCTTGGCTTTTCCATTATTTTTGAGACAGGAAACCCCGTAGCTAAAAGAGAAGAAATTAAGTCTTTAGTTTTTGACACTTTAATGGGTTGATTGTTTAGATAGCTTCCCCTTCCTTTTTCACCAAAAAATAATTCTTCTGTT
>JBKBRL010000069.1:0-5552 GCA_046292115.1 Caldimicrobium sp. | reverse complement strand
TTTTTAATATGTTTCATACCAATCAAAACAGGAGCTGCTTTTATTGAATTCTTTGTAAAAACTCCCCATGAAATACCCTTCCCTTCACAGACAATTAGTCCTATATCTAACTTATCCTTTTTCCTAATTTCACAAGCACAAGCTGAAAACTTAAAACCTTCAGGTATATACATCTTTTCCTCCTCAATGTGAAGGTTTTAATATTACTAAAAAGGCTGAAAGAAGCAAGAATATATTCACTAAATAATAATACACTTTATTATTAAGGCGCAAGTAAAATTTCTGACCAATAAATAAACCTAAAACTGCTATGGGCAAAAGAAATATATAAAGGATAACAACTTCCTTGCGAAGGTTCCCTACTATGTAGTGACTAATTGCAGCCATAAAAGAGGTTGTAGCAAAGATCAATTGAAGGGTAGCCTTAAAGAGATCTTTATCTAATCTTAACATAGATAAATAAATTACAATAGGTGGACCAGGGGTATTTAGAAGCCCTCCTAAAAGCCCAACCAAAAACGCAACACTTAGAGAGAGAGGACTTTTAAAAAATTGGGGATCAATCTGAGTTCTATATTTCCTATCTTTGTTTCTTCTTAATTGATATGTTTCCCATAAAAAATATATAAGAATTGCGGCGAAGAGAATTTTCCTTAAAAGGGGTTCTGATAAAAGGGTCAACCCCTTTACTCCTAAAACCACACCTATCAATATAACCATGAAGAAAATTAGAGGAATTTTAAAAATCCTTTTTTCATGAAGAACAAGCAACATTATCAAATTGATGGAGAAAGAAAAAAGAGAAAGCAAAGGCACTGCGAATTTTACCTCTTTTATTAGAGCTAACAAGGGAAGAGCAGTTAAGGCAAAGGCAAATCCCACCAATCCATGGATTAGACCAGATACAAAAATTACTGTTGCTAAAGAAAGGATTTCAATAAATGAATAGGACATGTGGTCTTAATTATTTTCCATCATTATGAAAGGCAGAAATTATTTCAGAAAGGGTGAAGAAGGCTTTAAAAGGATATCCTCTTTCTCTGATCTTTTCAGCACCACCTTCTTCCCTATCAACCAAGGCATATACTCCCAGGATATTAAGCCCTTCCTGTTCACAGGCTGTTATAGCATGTAAAAGGGATCCTCCTGTGGTTACCACATCTTCCACAAGGGCAATAGGCATCCCTTCATTATAATTTCCCTCTATTTGCCTTTGAGTACCATATTTCTTGGGCTCTTTACGAATAAGTAACCCTTCTAATGGGCAATTTTCACTCATACTTGCAGAGAGAATACTACAAACAATAGGGTCTGCTCCTATACTCATGCCAGCAACACCTAAAACTGATAAAGGTTTTATTTCTTCCCAAAAAAGTTCCCCTATTAGTTTAAATGTTGGTCCATAGAGGGTTACTTTTCTGCAATCAAGATAATAGGGGCTTTCTTTACCACTTGCTAACTTAAAGGGCTTTGCAGGACTAAAAAGAAAGGCTCTTTTTAAAATAAAAGGCATTATCTCATTTTTTAGCATAACTACCTTTAACTCCTTTAAAAAACTCAAAGGTGATAAATATTCATTTAAAAGTAAAAGAAGTTCCTTTTCCACTTTTTCAGGTGATGGTGCATTATAGTATAAAAAATTTTTTAAATGCTTCAAGGATGCGTGAGAAATTGTTAAAAGCTTTAAAGCAAAACCCCTACCCAGCTCCACTCTTAAAACCTCACCTTGAAATTCAATTTTTATTGGTGGTTCCGTTCCTTCCAAGAAAAGGGCTAAGGTAATTTTTTCTCCTACCTGAGGATAAATTTCAGGCTCAGAAATAAAAATACCACCTAAGCTTATATCTCTCAACTTGCCTTTAAAAGACCCTTTTTCATATGAATAACTTACCTCTTCCTCAAAAATAATCCTTCCAAATCTCCTTTTTTCCTTAAATTTTGGCACTCTTTCCTCCTACAACAACTCAGGAGAAGGTTTACCAAAACAAAAACCTTGACCATAATCTACCCCTAAGTCCACAAGTTTTTTAATAATTTCTTCATTCTCCACATATTCAGCAATAATTTTAATATTCAGCCGTTTACATAAAGCAACTATACTCTCTACTATAGCCAAATCTAATTGGTTTTCCTTAGCCAAACCTACAACAAACTCACCTTCCATTTTAATTATGTCTATAAAAAATTGTTTTATGTAATGATAAGAAGAAAAACCCGACCCAGAGTCATCGATATAAAATAGAAAACCAAGATCTTGTAATTCCCTTATAAATTTTTCTAATATTCTTAAATTCTTAACTGTCTCTCTTTCCGTTATTTCAAAAACAATATTATTTCTTGGGAAATTGTAATTATCTACAAGCCTTACTAATTTAGATAAGAAATCAGAGATTATGATTTCCTTGGGACTCAAATTAAAAAATAACTTTCCAGAATAATTTTTAGCTATAGCCATTTCTAATGCTTTTTCTATGACGATGAAATCCATTTCAGGGATTAATCCCAAAGTTTCAGCTAAATGAATAAATTTTGAAGCAGGAAGAACCTCCTCCCTTGTCTGTATCCTCATCAAAACTTCATAACCAAAAATGTTATTATTTTTTAAATCAAAAATGGGTTGAAAATAGGGTATAATTAGTCTATTTTCTATAGCGTCTTTTATTAAAAAGGTAGTATCCGAAATTTCCTTTTGAAAAGCAAGGATCTCCTCTGTTGAAGGAAATCTTATCCTGTTCTTACCTTCCCTTTTACTCTTATAAAGAAGTGTATCAGCAAGAACAAATAAATCTTTAGAATTTTCTGCATGATCTGGAAAAATTGTGATACTAATAGAAGAGGTAATAGAAACTTCTTTATCATCGGGAGCTTTAATTTTATATTCTTTCAATTTTTCTCTAATTCGTTCTGCAAAACTAACTGCCTGTGACAAATCACATAGAGGCAAGATAAAGACGAATTCATCTCCACCGTAGCGTGCTAAAACATCTCCCTTTCTTTTACCCTCCTTTAATAGAACAGCAACTTCTCTTAAAAACTGATCTCCAAAGTGATGACCATAGGTATTATTAACCAATTTAAAATTGTCTAAATCTAACAAAATCAAGGCTAATTTATAATTGTATCGTTTTGCTCTTTCGATTTCATAATTTAAAAGTTCCCAAAATACTCTTTGATTATAAAGAAAGGTTAAGGGATCTCTTGTGGCAAAAAATTCTAACTCCCTCGTATATTTATACATTGCTTTAATAGAACCAACAACATTTAAAAGTGAAGTAAGAACTGCTTCAATAGCTATTTCCTTGGTATAATCTGTTTCTATATAACAAAGCCCTGCTCCCACTATTCCTCCAATATAGGGCTCATCAAGTAGTATCTTTTTCAGCCTTAGGTCCAAAACATCAGACTCTATTAACATTCTATCCTCATAGACTGCATAATGATTAAAAGCAAGAAAAATTTTTCCAAGCCTTTCACGACTAATAGCTTTTAATCTTTCTTCTACATTCTTTTTAAGAGTTTCATTAGGTCTCTCTATATAAAAGATATCTGCCTCAAAGGTATCATCTTCCACATAGAAAAGAGCAAAAATAAAGTAAACTTTAATAATTTTGTTAATTTCTTCTAATAATTTAAGAATATAATACTTCCAATCTTTGATTAATTCTGAGGTTAAGATAAACTTCTCTAAAAGCCTTAATTGGAAGTAGAATACCTCTTTATCTACTGTCAATTTTTTTATCCTTTCCAAAAGTTCTTCAAAAATCTTGTTAACTGCTTCTATCTCTTCTATCTCTATTTTAGGAGCGGTTTCTAAAATCTTCTCACATTTTATTAACTCTTCAAAGCTCTGAACTGATTTAATTCGATTTCCCAAAATAGATAGAGAGCTACTAATTTTTTTCCCTTGAAACCGCCCAATGAAATAAACCCCTGCAAGTATGAAAATAGTTAATACCACGAAACTAATAATCAGAAATTGCGATAATTCCTTAAGCTCCTTAAAAAAGAACATTCTAATTTCAAGGGTACCTAAGATTTGCCCTTTTTGGACTTGATGACACTTGAGGCACTCCTCTTTTGCGGTTATAAAATACTTATAAATGATTTCAGCCTTTCTCTTAGAGATTAATTCTTGCGATGGAATCTCTTTGTGATTTTTTTCCGATACCTCTAAGGCAACTTTTACATTTTCACTATTAAAAGATTCAACAATTTTATCCAGCTCCTCCTTGTTATAACCTTTAAGCATTCCCTGATAGAGAACTTCAAAAACGGATTGAACCTCAGATTTAGACCTTTGAAGAAGGGCATTCTCAAAATATCTGTTTATGACAAAATATAACCCGAAAAAGAGAATTACACTTAGAACAAGATGACCTATAATGGCATGAAGTATCAATTTATGATGAAGTTTCATCAACAGATATATAACATTAATTTAAAAAATGTAAATTAGTTTTTCGCAGAAAATAATAGTACCAATCTAATTAATGCGAAAATAAATTAACCTTTCCTCTCAGAGCTTTGGGTATGAGGATGTAAAATTTTCTTGACTTATTTTTTCTTTTTGGTATTTTTAAATTAAAAATCCTTTTAAATAGGAGGGGGTTATGTATCCTATTTGGGAAGTACCTTATTTGAGTTCAGCCCTTATTATAGGATTAATTGCATCTTTTCATGTATTACCTTCCCATGTAGCAGTTGCAGCGCTTTGGGTTACTGTATTTATTGAAAAACTTGCCTATACTAAAAATCGTTTAGATTATCTAAAATTTGTAAGACGTTTTACTTTACTTTTATTAATTTTTAGTTTCATTTTTGGTTCCCTTTCTGGAATTGGTATTTGGTATTCTGCGACGGTTTCATCACCAAGGGCTATATCTGCACTCATTCATAATTATGTATGGGGATGGGCAACAGAATGGGTCTTTTTCTTGATAGAAATTGCAACTATTTATGCCTATTATTACACCTTAGATAAAGTGGACCCAAAAACCCACATAAGAATTGGCTATATATACGCCTTAGCTGCATGGATAAGTATGATCATAATTACAGGTATTTTAGCCTTTATGTTAACACCTGGAAAATGGCTCGAAACAGGAGACTTTTTTGATGGCTTCTTTAATCCCACCTATTTCCCCCAACTTCTGGCTCGTACCTTTATAATGTTTGGTATAGCTGGAATTTACGGTTTACTCATAGCCTCAACCTTAGAAGAAAAAACCAAAATTGACCTCTCTAAAATTTTATCAAGAGTAGCCATCGTAGGTATGATTTTAGGAGTTCTTTTTTGCCTCTGGTATTATAAAAAGCTTCCTGATACAGCCCATCAACTCATAGCAGGATTACCCTATCTTCAAATGCTAAGCAAGATTGCTATACTCACCTTCTTTGCATTACTTGTTTACTTTATAATAGTAGCTATTCTTCCCAGATTTAATAACTTTGTACTTTCCTTTCTTTTAATAATTGTAGCCTTTTTGGGAATTTTATCTGCAGAAGGAATAAGAGAAGGATTAAGAAGGCCATTTATAATAAACTACTTTATG
>JBKBRL010000068.1:0-5647 GCA_046292115.1 Caldimicrobium sp. | reverse complement strand
TCTTCCTGCAAAGGTAAAATGGCCTAATGATGTCCTTCTCTTTGATAAAAAGGTTGCTGGGATACTTCTTGAAATTAAAGCAGAGGTTGATCGTTTGCTCTATGCTCTTATTGGCATGGGTATAAATGTTAATAATAAGGTAGAGGGGAAAGATTTTCTTTTTCCTGCAACATCCATCTGTGAAAATTTAAAATCCCAAGTTAAAAGGCTTCCCTTGCTTAAAAGTATTTTAAAACATTTTGAAGATCTCCTCCTGGATAAAGAGCGTATACTCCCTACTTGGAAAGAATTGAGTTGCACTTTAGGGGAAAAAGTTCGCGTTGAATCTACAGATAGAACTATTATAGGTTGGGCACTGGATTTAGATGAACAAGGGGCCCTTTTAATTAAAACCGATGAAGGAACCATAGAAAAGGTCTCATCAGGTGACTGTTTCCATCTACGGTCTTTAAATCTATGAAAGAACTTTTTCTTATAAGTTTAATATATTTCCTTTTACTTTTAGTAGGTTTACTCTTAATTTACCATAAGTTAAAAAGCTATTTTGAAAGTAAATTTAGTGAATCCTTTTTTCCTTTAAAAGAGCGTCTCTCTGACCTAACAGAAATAAAAAGAGACCTTCAAAAACTTTATCTGGCTGAGGATTTATTAAATACTCTAAAAAGTGAGCTCTTTAAATTAAGTCAGATTTTTATAAGTAGAGGGTCTGGCAAATCTGGGGAGAGGGCTTTAGAGAAGACGCTTTCACTTTTACCTGAACATATTTTATCAAGAAATTTAAAAATTGCAGGAGGGGAGGTGGAATTTGCCTTAAAATTAGATGAGGACAAGTTTATTCCCGTTGATTCAAAGTTTATTAAGCCTGATCTTTTGCAAAAGGAAAATTTAACCATAGAAGAAGAACGGGAATTAATAAAGAGCATAAGAGAAAGAGCTAAAGAAATTGCCTTCTATCTCAAGGATGAGAGAAGCGTTGGCATGGGCATTATGACTTGCCCTGATGGCTTATTTCCACTCTTACAAAGAAAAGTCTTTGAAGATTTAGAAAAAGAAAAAATATTACTTGTGCCTTATTCCCTTCTCCTACAAATTTTACTTTTTATCCATTTTCTCTGGCATAGGTTTCATAAAAATATTGATTCTACAGACTTTACAGAGTTTACTGGAAAATTAGAAAGGTTTTTCTATGAATTAGAAAGGGATATAGAAAAGCTCTCTCGAGAAATAAAAAGTGTAATAAATTTGCTTGAGAGAATTAGAGAAGAGGATAGATGGATTAAAAGAGAATATTTAAAATTAAAAAGGGATTCTCAAAGTTCTATTAATTCTAAAGGTATTTCAGAATAAATTTTGCCCTCGCCTTTTTCAACGAAAACGATGTTTTCCAATCTGATTCCATATTTACCAGAGAAATAAAGGCCTGGTTCAATAGTAAAAACCATACCATCCTTTATCAAAGGGCACTCTTTGAGCCATTTCTTCTGTTTTTTGTAATATACACGAGGATGTTCGTGGATTTCTATACCAATGCCATGTCCTAAAGCATGGGTGAAATAGGAGAGAACTCCTTTGCTTTCAAAGTAACTTCTTACAACTTTGTCTAATTCATATATAGGCACACCCTCTTTTACTCTCTCAAAGGCTTTAAACCAGGCTGTTTTAACTAATTCATAATAGTATTTAAACTCTTTATCCGCTTTACCAATATACAAGGTACGGGTAAAATCACTACAATATCCATTAAATATAACGCCCATGTCTATAAGTAAGGGAGCATTGTTTTTTATTTTCTCCTGAGAGGTTTCCCAATGGGGTATGGCAGAATGAGAAGAAGTAGCCACAATAGCAGGAAAAGACTCTCCCTCTGCTCCCCATTTAAAGGCTAATTCCACAATTTTCCCTCGAATTTCAAGCTCAGTCTTTCCCGGTAAAAGAAAAGAGATCAGTTCTTTAAAAATTTTATCAGTAATTTCTACAGATTTTTTTAAACTTTCTACTTCTGACAAGCCCTTTATTAATCGCAAATTTTTAAGAGGCTGTGAAACCCCAAAGAGCTTATAATCTTTACTTCTTATCTTCTCAACAAATTCATAAGTAGTTCTATCTTTTTCGAAGCCGATTACTTTTAAGTGTAGGTTTTTTAAATGGCTTTTTAGCTCTTTAAAAGCATCTTTTATCAAAAGCTTTATTTCTAAAAAGGAGAGATTTAAATTTTTGGCTCTATCATAATATCTGGCATCAGTAAATAAAAAAGAGTTTTCTTTTGTGACTAATAAATAAGCCTGTGAAGCCCTAAAACGAGTAAGATAAAAAATATTAGGAACTGAGGTAAATAAATGGGCATCTACCCTGTAAATGTTTAATAGATTTTTTACATTTTCCCACCTTTGAAGAAGTTCACGCGTTAGGGAATCCTTTACAAAATTGGCTATGCTTCCACCCCCTTTCTATGATAATTAACCCTTTGTCTCCTCCAAAGTTTAAATGAAACATTCTTATATTCCTTAAGATAATTTTTTTATAAGCTCTTTTATAAAACGAGAAGTTAAGTCCTTTGAGTCGCTTCTTTTCTTTAGGCATTCAATAGCATTTTTTGACCCAATAGAATAGAGGGCTCTTGCAATAGCTATAAGCTCATAATGGTCTCTATTTTCAAAAAGCATGCTACATAGTTTTTCAGTAGCTTTACTTATTTTCTTTTTTCCTAAGAGGTCAATTATAACCATCCTGGTTTGTGTTATGGGGTTATTAAGGCCAAGTAAAAGCTTTTCTTCATAACTCAAACTATGAAAAGATCTCAAATCCTTTCCACAATGGGGACAAATTTCATCTTCCTCTGAAACCTCTCCCCAACAATAAGGGCAGAACCATCGCACCATAGGGTAATTTTTTTAAATCTCCTCTTGTAACTAAGCAACTAACCTAAAAATTATTTTACCATTTATTTTAAGGGGATCCAAATTTTTGTAAGTGTTTTTTCTCATTTTTAAAGATATACTTTTTACACTCTAAAGCCTTTTGTACGAATAAATTTTATAAACTAAAAGAAAAATTTTTCTCGCAGAATGTTTTGATCTGAAGTGTGGAGCTGAAAAATATATAAATAGGGTTATAATTTATTTTGTGGGGGAGATTTGGATTATAGATGATGAAAAGGGTATCCTTGAAACTTTAGGGGGAATTCTCCAAGACGAAGGCTATCAAGTAAAAACCTTTCTTTTTGCCAAAGAAGCTTTATCCGTTTTAGGGCAAAGTGTTCCTCAAGCTATTTTTTTAGACCTTTGGCTTAAAGATATGGATGGCTTGGAGGTATTAAAAGCTATAAAAGAACTTTATCCATCTTTACCTGTAATAATCATATCCGGGCACGGGACTATTGAGGGAGCAGTAAAAAGTATCAAATTAGGAGCTTATGATTTTTTAGAGAAGCCCTTATCCTATGAAAGGGTTTTAGTTACTCTTAAGAATGCCTTAAATTATTTTAAATTAGAAGAAGAGTATAAAGAGCTAAAAGCTAAATATTTTGGAAAAGTAGAATTAATTGGTGAATCTCCGGCTATAAAACAAATAAGAGAGCATATTAAAAAAGTTGCCCCAACAGATACCACTGTTTTAATTTCTGGCGAATCTGGCGTTGGAAAAGAAATTGTAGCTCGTCTCATCCATCTCTCCTCTAAAAGGGCAAAGGGGCCTTTTGTAGAAGTAAATTGTGCTGCAATACCTGAAACCCTAATTGAAGCAGAACTTTTTGGTTATGAAAAGGGTGCCTTTACCGATGCCAAAACCTCAAAAAAAGGAAAATTCGAACAAGCTGAAGGTGGCACACTTTTTTTAGATGAAATTGGTGATATGAACCTTTCAGCGCAAGCTAAAGTTCTAAGAGTTCTCCAGGAAAAAAAGATAGAAAAGTTAGGGTCAACAAAGCCTATAGAGGTTAATGTAAGAATTATTGCAGCAACTAATAAAAATCTAATAGAAGAAATTTCTAAAGGCACCTTCAGAGAAGATCTATATTATCGTTTAAATGTTTTTCCCATCTATGTACCTCCTCTTCGTGAGAGAAAAGAAGACATCCCCTTACTCTGTGATTATTTTCTAAAAGAGATCGCTCAAAAAATGAACCTAAAAAGAGTAATACTCGCCCCCGAAGTCTTAGAAGTCTTAACGGAATATTCTTGGCCTGGCAATGTTAGGGAGCTTAAAAACTTTTTAGAAAGGTTGGTAATTCTAACAACAAAAGAAGAAATCAAGTTTAACGACCTGCCAAAGGAATTTCTTTATTCTCTTGGTAAAGCAAGGCTTAATCATCAAGAGCCTCAACCTTGGTTTGAAGAAAAGGACTTTAAAATAGCCAAAATGCTTTTTGAAAAAGAATTCCTTAAAAGAAAATTAGAACTATACAAAGGAAATATCTCTAAAACTGCTAAAGAAATAGGCTTAGAAAGAACATATTTACAAAAAAAATTAAAAGACCTGGGACTTAAGTCTGAAGAGGATTTTTAGCCTTTTTAAAAAAAGCCCTTGCATAGGGTTCTTGCCTTAAATCAGCAAATTCTCTCTTTTTCCATTTAATCCAACCTAAAAAACCTACCATAGCTGCATTATCAGTACAAAATCTCTTGGAGGGAAAATATATTTCTTCCTCTTTTCTTTCATTTAAAAACAACTTTCTAAGAAAATCATTAGCTGAGACTCCTCCTGCCACAACTACATTAGGCACATTCAAAGCTCTTGCAGCCTTTAAAGTTTTCTTAACTAATACTTCACAAATAGCCCTTTGAAAACTGGCACAAACATCTTCTTTCACAGGGTTTTTTTCTTTTTTTAAGAGGAGGTAGACTGCGGTCTTTAGCCCTGAAAAACTGAAATCAAAAGTATCTTCCTCAAGCATGGGTCTTGGTAAATCATAACGGTTAGGGTCTCCCAACTCAGCCAAGGCACTTATTGCAGGACCTCCAGGATAGGGTAATCCAAGAAGCTTGGCCACTTTATCAAAAACTTCTCCTGCAGCATCATCTCGTGTATGCCCAAGAAGTTCACAATTTTCAAAATCCTTTACTATAAATAGAGCAGTATGACCTCCTGAAACGATAAGGCCAATAAAGGGAAAGGGAACTTCTCTTTCCAGATAGATAGAAAAGAGATGGGCAAATATATGATCCACTGCTATAAGAGGAATCTTTAGGGCTAAAGCTAAGGTCTTAGCAAAGGTTACTCCTACAAGTAGCGACCCAATAAGCCCAGGGCCAAAGGTAACGGCAATCGCCTTTAACTCTTTAAAAGAAATTCCCCTTTCCTCTAAAAGGTCCTTTATTAAAGGATAAAGCACTTCTAATTGCTTTCTACTTGCCAGCTCAGGAACGACCCCACCAAAGGGGCTATGAAGAGCCACCTGCGAATACAAAATATCCTTAATAAGCTTTCCTTCCTCAGAAAATAGAGCCACTCCTGTTTCATCGCAGGAAGTTTCAATAGCAAGCAGCATAACTTAGCCGAAAAGTTTTTCTTCCAAAAGCTCAGAGAAAATATGCAAAAATAAAAGGTGACCCTCTTGAATTCTTGGTGTATTAGTAGAAGGCACTAAGATTAAAATATCGCAATAAGCTCCCATTTCTCCACCAGATCCACCACTTAAACATACCGAATA
>JBKBRL010000067.1:0-5662 GCA_046292115.1 Caldimicrobium sp. | reverse complement strand
AAAATTTCTTGGGATATTTTTAAAAAATATAGGTTTGAGGACAGGTTCTTTGTGAAAATGTCCTGTCCCGTAAAGTTTCCTTTTAGGTGTTTTGGGTAAAGAAGGATGAAAAGGGTCCAACAAATCAAGGTAATAAATTCTATAACCCTCTTTTCGCAGAAGACCAGCTAATTTAAGGAGGCCGTAGGGCTTAAGCCAAAAATCATAGGCTGAAAAATCGTATATCCATGGATTAATCAATAAAAAATCAACTTCCCTCACAAGCTTTAATTTTTTGCCTAAGAGATTTTTAAACCCAAGATTAAATCTTTTAGTGTTAATTCCTCTCCTTCATTTACCATGTTATATAAATGCGACAAATTTTTCCCTTGAGGTATAAGATAAGTTTCTATAAAAATTTTTAAATATTCAGTGAAGAGGATGTCTGAAAGCTTTATTTTATCTGGCGGGACAAGGAAGAACACTTCTTCCTCTTTTATTTTTATATAGCCCTTTTTTACAAGCTGGTCTAAAGCCTCTAAAAGCGCATCTTCTCTATAAGGAAGCTCTTTTTCAAGATCCTTGAGGGCGGAAGTTTTCCCCTGATAAAATTTCTTTGCAAGATGGCTTAAGATAAGGAGTAACCCAGCAGGGATGGAAAGAGAAATGTTTTTCTTTTTTAATAGACTTTTCTCTAAAAAATAAGTAATTTCAGCCCCGATAAGAAAAATTAGCCAGTTTATAAAAAGAAAAAGAATAAATATGGGAAAGACAGTGAGACTTCCATAGAGTTTAGAATAGGAGAGAGCTTTTTTTACATAAATACCGAAAGCATAAGAAAAAATATACCAAAGCAGGGTAGAAAAAAGGGCACCCATTAGAGCTGCTTTTTTGCTTACTTTCCTTGCAGGAAAATAGATATATAGAAGATAAAAAAAGAACCAGAGAAAAATAAAATAAAAATAAAAGGAAAGCTTGTAATGTAATAAAACTTTTTGAGTGGAAAATAGAAGAAGGGGTAAAAAAATAATAAAAGGGGCAAAGGTCATAACAACCCAGTAAAAGAGAACTCTCTCTTTAAGAGAACGTTTTTTATAACTTAAAAAGATATGATTTAATACATCTTCTAATTGAAAGAGTAAGCCTAAACTCATAAGAAAATAAAAGATTAAACTAAATTTGCCTAAGGGAAAGTTTTTAAGATTTTCAATAAGTTTCACAATTTGTTCTATGGCAATAATTAGGGCTTCCGCTGTTAAGTACTTTGATAAGAGAAGGAAGGCTTGTTGAATCAGGGTATCTTCATTTAAAAAGCTTTTGCCCAAAGAGATAATAAGCCCTAAAAGGGGAATTATGGTTAATAGGGTATTATAAGTTAACCCTTGGGCATAAAGTAAAAGATTATCCTTTGAAGATTTAGTAATAAGACTGGGAAAAAATCTAACCCAAGAGTTCCTTTTTATTTTATCCCACTTCATAGATACCTCATTATACCTAAGAAATAATTTTTGGCATCCTTATAAACGCTTTTATTTTACAATAACCCTTAACCAAGCAATTTTTAGCTAATTTTAGATATTGAAAATCTTTATAAGAATGTTAAATATAAAGAGGAAAGGTTCTGCGGGAGTGGCGGAATGGTAGACGCTTCGGACTTAGGATCCGATGGGGATAATCCCCGTGGGGGTTCAAGTCCCCCCTCCCGCATTCCCTTTTCGTCTTAATGAAGAGAGAAATTCTTATCCTTGCTGAAAACTTCTTTTCTACCCTTTTTATACTTTGAAGAATCTTTTCAAGGTTTCACAGTAAAGCTGTCCGTAGTAAAAGCTATAGCTCTTGAGGACAAGTAAATAGGAGTTGAATCTTCCAAGGAATTTAAAAAAGTATTTCCTAAATATTTGAGGATAAACTTGTCAAGAAAACTTTGAGTTTCTTCTCCCCTTTCTCCAAAACTGAGTAGCACCCTTTTTAGGTTCATCTGTTTCAGATTATACCTTTCTCTTTTTTTCTTGCAATAGAAGTAACCTTTCCCAGATAAAATCCTCTATGGATCCCTTTTCCATAAGAAAAGAATTTTAAAAAAAGAAAGGATTATTGAAATTATTTTTATGTGTGTTATAAAAAATTACTTTAAAAGGGCTTTTAGAAGGAGTGAACAAAATTAAAAAAATTATTCCCCAAGATACGCCTAAACATCTTAAGGGACCTCTGACTGGAGAAAAACCTCTTTACTTATATCTATCACCTCGTAAAGATTTTCTACTTTATACTGAAGATTTAAAAGAATTACTTAATGCTTCAGAAGTGAGAGAAACTCTGGAAATTTGGGAAGAAGGGATTTCTTTCCTTTTGCAAACCGGAATAGTGCTTACTCCTTATACTATATATAAAAACCTTTCAGCTTGGTATAATCATAGAATGGCAGAAAATTCTTCATATACCCCAAATAGGACAAATAACAATGAGTAAAGTGTTTAAGATTTCCTTTTATTTAGGATGGCTTTTGCTATCTCTCTCTTTCTTCTTTAAATATACCAAAACTCTTCAATGGTTAGGATTTATTATCCTTTCTTTTGTCTCTTTATACCTTATAGCAAAGAATAAAGAGCTAATTTTTCATACATTGAGAAACTTAACTTCTATGTTATTTCTTTTTCTCGTATTTCTTTTTTGGTTTGTTATAGTTAGTCCCTATAAAATGGCTTCTTTGGAAGCTTTTTTATTAAATTATTTTTTTCCTATTTTACTTTTTTACCTTTTACTAATTTTAGCCTGTTTTCACATAGAATGGGAAAAAGCACTACTAATCTTTTGGAGCATTTTTTTATTTGTTGTTATTACCTTTATTGCCTATTATGTGGTTTTTATAACCTACAGATCTCTTAGCGATGGTGCCTTTGCCCTCTCAGCTTTTCTTTTTTATCACAAGAGTTCTCTTTTGAAAGGGCTTGTTGTGACCATTCCTGCTTTTGTTTTAGGTTTATTTGTCTCCTTTGGACTTTTCCTGAACGATAAGAATAAAAGAAGGAAATATCTCTTTTTTTTAACATCCTTAATAATTTTTGTATATTTGATGCTTATTGGAAGAAGAGCTGCCTTATTAAGTATATTAATTGCTTTTTTAATCGTTGCTTTTTTAACTACAAATAAAAAGCTTAAAAGGATTTTTCAAGGTGTCCTGGTAATCTCTGTGACCTCTTTGATAATTTTTCTTAGTCAACCTCAAGGTAAAGAGATAATGTTAAAAGCAAGAGACGATTTAACTTTACTTTTAAGCTTTGATTATGAAAAGTGGGCTCAAGCAGGCTCAATGGGTGGGCGGCTCTATATTTGGCCTATCTACTTTAAAAAGTCCTTAGAAGAGCCCTTTTCTGGAACCGGGCTTGGAAGAAGAGTACAAAAGAGAGTGTTAGCAGAAACAAATAAAAGAGCCCTATCTTTAGAGCATGCTCACAATTTATTTTTAAACCTTGCTTTACAGGCTGGCTGGCATAGTGCTATCTTTTTTTTCCTTTTTTATGTGGTAACACTAAAAAAGGCTTATAGCCTTTGGAAGGTTTCTCAAGAAAATCCCCTTTTCACTTCTCTTTTTTTGTATATAATTGCCTTTTTTATTATGTCTCTATTTGAGGGAATGGAAGAGAGTTTAAGTTTTACACCCTTTTGGATAACTTCAGGAATTATTTGGGGGTATAAACTTTACTATGAACAAAAAAGTAGCCTTTCTTCTTGATGGTTTGGGCACAAGAACTCATTTTATACAACTTAAAACTCTTAAAGAGGCAGGGTTTGACCCCAAAGTAATCACCTTTTTAAAGGCAAAAGAAGGCTATCTTAAGACTAAAGGAGAGGCAGGAGAATTTATCATTCAGCTTCCCTATGAAAGACCAAAGATTATGAAAAAATTCTCTCTAAAATGTGCTTTTGCCCTTTTAAATTTACTTAAAGGGGAAAAGATACATATAGTTTTAACCCACAGATATAAATTGTTAAGATATCTTTGGTTTTGTAAATTTTTTTATCCAGAATTAAAAATTATTTTGCATTTGGTAATTGCCGAAGCTATAAAGGGATGGCATCAGAGGTTTTTTTTTAGAAGATTTAGAAGATTGGTTGATAAGATCTTAGTGAATAGTTTAGCTCTCAAAGAGGAACTTATTAAAAAGAATTTAGCTAAAGAAGAAGAAATAGAACTATTCTATTTAGGGATTGACCTTAAAGAATTTGAGGTAGAACTTACCAAAAGTGATGCACGGAATAGATTTATCCTCCCCCAGGATGATTTTCTTTTTGGTATGGTAGCTCGTTTTAGAAAAGAAAAAGACCATATAGGTTTGATAAAGGCCTTTAAAAGGCTAAAGGAAAAAGGATATCAAGCCAAATTGGTTTTTGTAGGAGATGGACCAACCCTTGAAGTTTGTCAAATTTTAACTCAACAATTAGGCTTAGAGAGGGATATAATTTATCTGGGATCTCTTGAGCCTACGGAGGTACCCTATTTATTAAAGGCTTTGGATGCCTATGTATATGCTACTTATAGAGAAGGGATGCCTCTTGCTGTACTTGAAGCAATGGCAGCATCACTTCCAATAATAGCTACTGATGCTGAAGGTTTACCTGATATTTTCCAAACAGATAAGAAATTTGGCTTTCTTATTCCAAAAGGTGATGTAGAAGGTTTGGCAGAGGCAATGGAAAATATTATAAATTTATCTGAAGAAGAAAGAAAACTTTGGGGCTCAAAAGCATACGAGCGTGTCCGTGAAGACTTCTCTTTTGAAAAATTAAAAGAACGGACCCTAAAGCTCTTTTATGAACTCTCATAGCTCCATTAATTTTATCTTTTCCCTTTTTTCCGTATGTTTTTTAATCCTTGTAAATTTCCATTGAAGAAAGAATTTTTCAAAACTTTTTAGACCTGGTGGAAAGCTCTTTTCATAATGATATAAAAACTCACTCCAAGCACTTGCTCCCTTTTCTCCTAAGTATTTATAAAAAGAAAATTTAAGCTGACTTAAATCTTTTATCCTATAATAGAAAGATAGAGGTGATTTATATTTTACTCTGGAGACACCTATAAGATAGAGCATTTCCTTTTTTACATCCCAATAAAAATGATTTAAATAGCAATCTTGATGAATAAAGCCTTTTTTATGAAAGACAGCCATAAATTGGGCTATTTTTGCAATTAAAAAAGATATGATTTCTGAATTCTCCTCAAGATAAGAAATAAAAGACTTTCCTTCCATTTTTTTTGTGCCAATTAAAATAAAAGTGGATTTTTGAAGAAAAAAAATAGGGAGTGATGTAGGAATACCCTTTTCCCAGAGCAAGGATAAATTTTTCCACTCATCTTTAGCTTCCTTTAAGTTTTGAGTATATTTTTTTATATAGATTTCCTGCTCCTCTATTTTAAAAGCCTTAACTTCTCTGTATCTTTTTTTATGTAAAAAGGTTAGGTGAAAAAATTTTTCTAAATTTTCCCAATCGACTAAAAGATTAAAAAAATTGTGTCTACTTAGGAGGTTAAGATAGCTTTCCTCAACAAAAATGCCAGGCTCAATTTCTATAAAGTTGAAAGTTTTTTCCATAGACTAAAAGATTTTTTGAAGAAGATAAGTTTTTAACCATTTTTTCATAAATTTGAAATCTCTTTTTAGTTCAGGATGACAAGTTTTAGCTT
>JBKBRL010000066.1:0-5697 GCA_046292115.1 Caldimicrobium sp. | reverse complement strand
TGCGCTGAATCAGTAGAGGAAGTGGAATTTTTACTTACTGGAGGTGGACCTTTAGCCGAACTTCTCAAAGAGAGAGGTCAATGGAATGAAAGTTTTAATCCACCAAGAACTTCTTCAGTTAAATATTTAGATTCCTTAGGTTTGCTAACTGATAAGACGCTTTTAATACATGCTATTCATCTTGAAGAGGAGGATTTTCAAATTTTAGCGGAGAGGGGTACCAAGGTCTGCCTCTGCCCAAGAAGTAATCTTTATACAGGAGTAGGTTTCCCCAATCTCCCTAAATTTTTAAAATACAACATCACTCTTCTTATAGGAACAGACTCATTAGCCAGTAATGACCGCCTTTCTATTTTTGAGGAAATTAGAACTCTCTACTCTTACTATCCAGAGGTTTCTCCCTTGGCTTTGCTTCAGATGGCAACCTACAGTGGTGCAAAAGCGTTAGGATTTGAGAAATATGGCTCTCTAAAAGAAGGATCCTTTGCTAATTTTATAGCTGTTAAAACCTCAATTCCTCTTTCCTCTAATCTTAATAAAGCTTTAGAAGAGTTTATAATCACAGAAAAAGAAGTTAAATATCGTGGTTATGCCACATACGATGATACAGTCTTTATCTAAAATTAAAGCCCAGGAAGAGGAAATACTCCATGTAGGATTTCCAAGTTATTTAAATACCTTACCTCTTTTATATTATCTTCAAGATACTTCGAAGATTAAGCTTTATCTTGTTCCACCAAGGGAGATCAATGAGGCTCTAAATCGTGGAACCCTTGACCTTGGCTTAGCTTCAAGTCTATTTTATGCTAAAAATCACTCTCAATTTTTGCTTTTACCTGATCTTTCCATTAGTGCCATAGGAAAAGTAAAAAGCGTCATACTCTACCATAACTTACCCCTTGAAGAACTTCACGATAAAAAAATAGGCGTGACCCCTGAGACGGAAACTTCCTTTGGCTTGCTAAGGTTAATTTTAGAAGATTTCTACAAGGTTTATCCTAACTATGAAGTTTTACCACAAACTTTAGAAAAGAGTGCTTTTATAAGAGAGGAATCTTTGGTGGGATATTTAGCTATAGGTGATGAAGCGTTAACTTTGCAGAAAAAGAGGCTTTTTCTTTATTTTACTGATTTAGCTCAAATTTGGCTTGAAAAAACAAATCTGCCCTTTGTCTTTGCCCTTATGGTGGTAAAAAGGAATCTTAGCGAAAAGAAGGTGGTTCTTGTGAGAGAGTTTTTAAGGGATCTTTATTTGAGTAGGGCTAAAAGCTTGGCCTCCTTGCGTAACCTCGTTGAAAAATGCTCTCTTGATATAGATAAAACCTTTGCACTAAATTATCTCCAACATATTGAATACGATTTCTCGGGAGTAAAACAAAGGGCTTTTCTTTATTTTTGTGAATTACTTTATAAAAAAGGACTATTAAAGGAGCTACCAGTTCTTGAATTTTTTGAGTTATAAACGGGCTTTCCTATGAAAACCTCCATAGACCACCATAAAAATTTTGTAAAAGAAAAATTTGACCGCTTAGTCAGACGTTATGATTTAGTAAATTCTCTTGCCAGCTTTTATCAGGATTATTTTTGGAGAAAGAGAGTTTCAGAATTATTAAAAGAGGTTGAGGGACCCATTTTAGATCTCTGCTGCGGACCTTATACACTTTCCTTACAGCTTTTAAAAAAGAAAAAAAGAACCCTTTTTGCTCTTGACTTGAGTATGGAGATGCTTTCTTATGGAAAAAGAAAACTCGGGCCTTTCTATGAATACCTTTTTCCTGTAAGAGCTGATGCAGAACGGCTTCCCTTTAAAGATAGTTCCTTCCAAGCTCTAACGATTGCCTTTGGCTTAAGAAATCTTCCCAGGAGAGATGTAGCCATTGAAGAATTTCATAGAGTCCTAAAAAATGGAGGCTTACTTTTAATACTTGAATTCTCTCTTCCCAAAAATTCTTTCATAAAAGCCTTATATATCCCTTATCTCAAATATTACCTCCCTTTATTAGGAAGCCTTTTAACAGGAGACAAAGAGGCTTATCTCTATCTGGCTAAATCTATTCAAGAATTTCCGCCTCCAGAGGAAATCCATAGACTTCTTATAGAAAAAGGTTTTTGGGAAATAAAAAGGGAAAGCTTAACCTTTGGCGTAGTAACCCTCTATTTATACAGAAAAACCTAAGTCTCTTCTACTTTTATTAGTCTATTATCAATGAGCCTTGTAGTTCCTACGAAAACAGCCAAAGCTATAAGGACATCTCTGTTAATTTCCTCTATACTTTGTAGAGTATTAGGGTCAACAATTTCTATATACTGCACTTGGGTATAGGGAAATTTTTCTATGTAATCTTTCATAAGTTTCTTTATACGAGATGCCTTGCGCTCTCCGCCAAGGATTAATCTCTCTGCAAGTTTTAAAGATTGATAGAGACTGAGAGCACTTCTCCTCTCCTCTTCATTTAAATAGGTGTTTCTTGAACTCATTGCAAGACCATCTCGCTCTCTCACTGTGGGATGGGATATAATTTCTATATCCAAATTAAGGTCTTTTACCATTCTCTCAATTACTTTAAGCTGTTGATAATCCTTTTCACCAAAAATTGCAAAATGGGGCTTCACAATGTTAAAGAGCTTTAAAACTACAGTAGTTACTCCCTTAAAATGCCCTGGTCTATAGGCACCACAGAGCCCTTTAGTTAACTCAGTTACTTCAACATAGGTTTGAAAAGAGGAAGGATACATTTCCTCTGTATCTGGCAGAAATACTACATCCACCTTTTCCTTCTCAAGAAGGGCTATATCGCGTTCAGGGTCCCTGGGATATTTATGAAAATCCTCTTTTGGCCCAAATTGAAGAGGATTAACAAAGATACTCACCACAACTCTATCTGCTCTCTTTCTTGCAGATCTTACTAAACTTAAATGCCCCTCATGTAAATAACCCATAGTAGGCACAAAACCTATAATCTTATCCTCTCTTCTCCAGCTATTTGCTAAATCCTGCATCTCTTTTATCTTCTTTATAATCTCCATAACCAAAAATCCCTTTATTAAGCAAAATATTTATTTCCTTTAAAAATTTAAACACACAAAAGGGGCTATGACAAGTTTTTTAGATAAGTGGTGAATGAAAGAAATATGTAAGTTGCCAAGAGACTTTGTCTAAATTTATGGTAAAAATTTTTTTAAAAAATTTTTTAAGGAAATAAAGAGCAAAGAATTGTTTTTTTATTTAAGATGTTTTATACTCTTTTTTAAAAAAGGTGGTAATAAGTTAGGAGCAGGAGGGAGCAATGATCAATCCAGAAATAGAAAAGGCATTGAATGAGCAGTTGAAATGGGAATTTTATTCTGCTTATTTATATTTGGCTATGGCAGCTTATTTTGAGGATGTAGGCTTGGAGGGGTTTTCCCATTGGATGAAGGCACAATGTGCAGAGGAACTGATGCACGCTATGAAGTTTTATAAATTTATTTTTGAAGGAGATGGAAGAGTGCAATTAGAAGAAATTCCTGCTCCTCCAAAGGAATGGCAGAGTGCTGAAGATGTCTTTGCTTATGCATATAAACATGAACAAGAGGTTACTTCAAGGATTAATTATCTTATGAGTCTTGCCAAAAAATTAGAGGACTATGCTACAGAGAACTTTTTGCAATGGTTTATTGAGGAACAAGTAGAGGAAGAGGCTTCTTTTAAAAATATTTACAATAAACTCAAACTGATTAAAAATGATCCTCAAGCACTCTTTTACCTTGATAATGAGTTAAAACAAAGACCCATCGATTTAAATCTATTAATGACCCAAATCTAATGAATTTATGAGAAATCTAAATCCAAATAATGATAAAAATTGGACGCTTTAGAGAAAGAGAAAGGGAAAGAATCTTTTATGGATTAGTATGGGAAGACAAAGTAATTGATTTAACTTCTGAAGAGCGTAGGGCCTATCCACTTCAAGATTTAAAGATATTGCCTCCAGTTGTGCCTACAAAAATTGTGGCTGTAGGGCTAAATTATAGAGACCATGCTGAAGAGTTAAATATGCCTATACCACAGGAACCTATACTTTTTTTAAAACCACCAAGTGCTATCGTAGGTCCAGAGGATTTTATTATTCTTCCACCGGAAAGTAAAGAAGTTCACTATGAAGGTGAGTTGGCAATTGTTATCGGAAAGGAGATTTATAGACCAAAGAAATATCAAGAAGTAGAGGAGGCTATTTTAGGTTATACCTGTTTTAATGATGTTACTGCAAGAGACCTTCAAAGAAAAGATGGTCAATGGACAAGAAGTAAAAGTTTTAATACCTTTGCGCCTATAGGTCCTTTTATAGTTAAAGATATAGATCCTGAAGGATTAACGATACAGACAAGAGTAAATGGAAAGGTTGTACAAAATTCAAAAACCTCCGCATTGATCTTTAAACCCCTTGAATTAGTTTATTTTATATCTCAAATTATGAGCCTTTATCCTGGAGATGTCATAGCTACCGGGACACCTCCTGGGGTAGGACTACTTCATCCTGGAGATGTGGTGGAAATTGAGATTGAAAATGTGGGAATTTTAAGGAATTATGTGCAAGCCCTGGAGTGAGAAAAGCTTATGAAGGAATTATTAGAGGGTAAAGTTATTGCTATTTCAGTAAGTAAGGAGAAAGGAGTTCCAAAGGAGAATGTTCCTGAAGTCAAGGTAATTGAAAATTTTGGGATTGAAGGAGATGCCCATGCAGGGCCTTGGCATCGTCAAGTAAGTTTTCTTGATATCTATACCTTAGAATGGATGAAAGAAATCGTTGGGAGAAAACTAAACTTTGGAGAGCTTGCAGAAAACATAACAACGGATGCTGACCTCTCCAAGGTAAATATTGGAGATCTAATAGAAGCTGGAGAGTGTCTCTTTGAAGTGACGCAAATTGGTAAAAAATGCCATCATGGGTGTGCCATATTTCAAAGGGTTGGAAAATGTGAGATGAGAAATAGAGGAGTTTTTACTAAGGTCTTAAAAGGTGGAATTTTAAGAGTGGGCGATCCTTTAAAGATTTTAAAAAAATGAGGTCTTTATGGAAAAACCAAATTTTGTACCAAGACTAATAGCTTGGGAGCTTACAAGAACTTGTAATCTCGATTGTATACATTGTAGAGCTGCAGCATCAAGAGGTCCCTATGAAGGAGAACTTACCACAGAAGAAGTTTTTCGTATATTAAAGGAAATAACCGAGGTTTCTCATCCTGTAATCATTTTGACAGGGGGTGAACCTCTTTTAAGGAAGGACCTCCTTGATATTGCTAAAAGAGCAGTTGAGCTTGGTTTAAAACCAGTTTTAGCTACAAACGGAACTCTCTTAACTAAGGATTTGGCTCAAGAACTAAAAAAAGTAGGTATAGCTAGAGTTAGTATAAGCTTAGATGGAGCAAGTGCTGAGACCCACGATGAATTTAGAAAAATGCCAGGTGCCTTTGAGGGAGCTATAAGGGGAATTTCTATTTTAAAAGAAGTAGGGTTGCCTTTTCAAATAAATACTACTATAACTGCTGTGAATGCTGAAGAATTACCTAAGGTCCATAAGTTAGCTAAAGACCTTGGTGCTGTGGCACATCATATTTTCTTGCTCGTTCCTGTAGGAAGAGGTAAGGAACTTGCAAAGGAATCCCTCTCCCCCGAAAAATATGAAGAACTCCTTCACTGGTTTTATGAACAGCGGG
>JBKBRL010000005.1:0-12681 GCA_046292115.1 Caldimicrobium sp. | reverse complement strand
GCTTTGCTATAGGATCTATTTCCTTTGGCTTAAAACCCAAGGCTCTTCCTACATCTCTAATCACCTGCCTTGCTTTTAACTGTCCGAAGGTGGCTATTTTAGCGATATTATTTTCTCCATATACTTTGGCTACATATTCTATTACTTGATCTCTTCTTTCCATGCAAAAATCTACGTCAATATCTGGTAAACTTGGTCTTTCTTTATTGAGAAATCTTTCAAAAAGAAGTCCGTATCTAATGGGATCTATATTGGTGATACCTAAGGCATAACTTGTTAAAGCACCTGCTGCAGAGCCTCTCCCTGGGCCAACAGGAATCCCCTGAGATCTAGCCCATTCACAAAAATCAGAAACTATTAAAAAATAGCCTGCGTAACCCTTTTCTATTATCACCTCTAACTCCATCTCTAAACGTTCCCAATATACATTCTCATCAGTATAAAGCTCACCCTTAGCTTTTAATTCGGAAAGTCTTCTTTTTAAACCTTCTTTTGCTTTTTTAACAAAAAAACTAACTTCATCTTCCCCTTCAGGAACTTTTGCCTTAGGGAATAGTGGTTCTCCTAATTTTAACTGTAGGTCCACTTTATCAAATATTTCTAAAGAATTATCTATTAAACTTTTAGGTAAATTTTTAAAGCGATCTATCATCTCCTCTGCGCTGGCAAAGTAAAGCTGGTCTGTATTAAATTTAAATCTATCAGGGTCCTGCAAAGTTTTTCCTGTTTGAATACATAAAAGTACTTCGTGGGCAAAGGCATCTTCTTTGTTAAGGTAATGACAGTCTGCCGTTGCCACGCATTTAATACCTAATTTCTCTCCAAGTTCTAATAAATGCACATTAACTTTTTCTTGTTCAGCTAAACCGTTTCTCTGTAGTTCTAAATAAAAATCCTCACCAAAAACTTCTTTATAAAATTGGGCCACTTCTCTCGCCTTATCCAGATGCCCTTGTAAGATAAGCTGAGGGATTTCTCCCTCTAAACAAGCACTTAAACAGATTAAACCTTTACTGTAAGTTTTTATTAATTCTTTGTCTATACGTGGTCTATAATAAAAACCCTCTAAATAGGCTAAACTTGCTAATTTAATCAAGTTTCTATAACCTTCTTCATTTTTTGCAATAAGAATAAGATGAGTCCCTGCTTCTCCTCTTTTGGTAGACTTTTTATTAAAACGAGAACCTTCCGCCACATAAAACTCACAACCTAAAAGAGGTTTTAAATCTGCTAATTTCAACTTCGTGTAAAAATGAATTAAACCATGAAGTGTACCATGATCAGTTATGGCACACCCAGGCATTTTATATTCTATAAGTTTTTCTATTAAGTTATCTATCTTAATTGCACCATCAAGAAGACTCCATTCCGTATGTAAATGCAAATGAACAAAGTCACCCACAAAAAACCACCCCCTCCACAAAAAAACGTATTATTTTTCTAATAGCTCAAGTAATTGGTGAAAAGTAAAAGGCTTAATTAGCGCTCCATCTATACCATACTCTTTATAATTATGTAATATAGCTTGATCAAAATATCCACTCATAACCACAACTTTAACTTGTTGATCCACTTCTCTTATTTTTTTAAATACTTCAAAACCATTAAATTTTCCTGGAACTATTAAATCAAGAATAATATAATTAAAAGGTCTATTTTCACTCCTGGCTTGCCAATAAAGCTCAAGGGCAGCCTCTCCATTTGGGGCTGTTTCTACTTCATAGCCAAAATTCTCTAATAACTCCTTCAAGGTCTCTCTTATCTGATCATCGTCATCCATAATAAGTATTTTTTTTCTACTTTGTCCATTTGATTTAGATATAAAGATCTCTTCATTAAGAGCAGGAAGCTCTATTACAACTGTGGTACCTTTCTTCTCTTCTGATTCTATACGAATATCTCCATCATGCGCTTTAACTACTTCTTTTACCACATAGAGCCCAAGACCTGATCCGCCAGGCTTTGTAGTAAAAAAGGGTTCAAAAATCTTTGTCTTATACTTTTCAGGGATTCCATCCCCCTCATCACTTATACTTAATTGCAAGTACCTAACCCCGTTTTTCAAAACTGGAACGACTTTTACAGTTATTTTTCCCCCACCAGGCATAGCTTCAATAGCATTCAAAACCAAATTCATCCACATAATAGCAAAAAGTTCTTTATCAACCATTAAAGCTGGAAGAGGATTTTCAATTAAATATTCCACCACATAATTTTGTTTACCCGAAAGAGCAAGGGCTGTATAATCCATAATTAAATTACCTATATTAACCTTTTCTTTAATAGGTGCTTCTCCTCTCACTAAGGTTAAAAGTTCCCTTCCCAAAATTCTTAGCCCTAAAAGGCTATCTTGTATCTTTTCAAAGAGCTGCCTAATTTCACCAGAAACTTTCTTTGAGCCAAGTTTTACCTTTAATAGCTCAATCTGATTCATAACACCTAACAGATTATTATTAAAGTCATGAGCTAAACCACCTGCCACATTCTTTAATACGTTTAATTTTTCTAAGTATATTTTTTGCTTCTCTAAAACCACTTTTTCTGTAATATCTCTAAGGAAGAAAAGTATCCCACTCACTATGTTACCTTTTATTAAAGGTATAAATTCACCTTCATAGGTTTTCTCTAAACCCTCAACTTCTGTTGAGTCTATAAAACTCACGGTTGTTTTCTTTTCCAAGACTTTTGCAAAACTTTCTCTAAAGCTTTTCAAACTATCCAGAATTGGGCATTGCATCCACAGGGGATCTAAGACTTCTTTTTCAACATTTAAACAAACCCTCTCACCTTTTTGATTTGCCCATAATGGCCTTCCTTCTAAATCTAGATAGAAAACCATAAAGTCAGTATGACGCAAAACAGTATCTAAAAAAGCTTTTTCCCTCTCCAAATCTGATTTTGTAGTTTTTAACTCTTTATTTTTTTTAGCAAGGCTATAGGCTAAAAGCGTTAAAAAGAAAATAATAATTGCTAAAGCTAATAATACATAGGGTAAAGTTTTTTCTTTGAACCGTTGAAAATATAGCTCTTTAAGTTCTGCATATGGACCCTTCATTAATTCTAAAAGTAAATTATCTAAGGGATAATAATCAAAGGGGAGATAAAAAATAGCTTCAATACTTTTTGCTAAATTACTATCTTTTTCTATATCTAAAAGTGCCATGGCTAAACTTTTTATTACTTCCTGAGGAACATTTTCTAAAGCTAAAATAGGCCATTCTGGATAAAGTGGAGAACTAATCAAAAGAGGAAATGCAGGATAAACTTTCTGATTCAATATTTTAAAATCATCAGAAGTCACCTCTCCATTTTCCATTAATCGCTCAAGAACTCCTGTTCTCACTGTTCCTGCCTCAACTTCACCTTTAAGCACAGCAAATACTACAGCATCGTGGGTACCATAAAACTTTACATTTAATTCCTTTTCATTAATGCCTGCTTTTTTAAACTCATATAAAGCTATAAGATAACCACCAAAGGACTCAGGATCCACTGCACCAAAGGTCTTTCCTTTTAAATCTGAGAGGCTCTTTAAAGGTGAATTCTTTTTTGTAAAAATCACTCCACCAAAATAAGGGTAATAATCCCCTTTTTCAAATTGTCCTATGCTTAAAATTATTCTATAATTAATGCCATTTTTATGAGCTAATTCTTTTATAGTTATAGCTTGATAGGGATTAGTTAAAATAAAATGTATTTTCCCCTCTAAGGACCTCTTTTTTAATTCATCAAAGGGTAAAAATTGAAATTCTATAGGATAGGGAACTGTCTTTTTTAAATATTCCTTTAATTTATAAAACCTGTTCTTCTCTATTTTTTCACCTCTTTTGGCTAAAATCCCAAAAAAGTATGTCCTATATTCTTGATAAGTCTCCTTAGGGAAAGCCAAGGCAACATTAAAAAGGACAAATACAACATTAAAAAGGACAAATATAAGGAGAACAAAAACTAAATGGGATAATCTGAAAAATTTCATATTCTCTTTAATAATTAGTGTAATGCTCTTAATAATTTAGTCAAGAAGTACCAAATTGTCCCTATGAATTATCTCTTTATCAGGTCTTTTAGCTTCTTTTAAAAAGCTTTGAATTTCCTCTGAGGAAAAATTGACTATACCCTTTGCAATAGGAATATTTGCTGGGTCATAGCAAAGAACGCTTGCCCCTCGACTAAAATTGCCTTCTACTCCCTTTACTCCACCAATCAAAAGACTCTTACCTTCATGTTTTAAAACTTTCACTGCTCCTTCATCTATAAAAAGTTTCCCCTCCGGTTGTAAATAATATTTAATCCAGAGTTTTCTCATGGAGAGCTTTCTTTCTATAGGTGCAAAAACGGTTCCTACAGGTTCCCCAGCAAAAAATTTTTCTAAGATAAGTGGTTCCCTCCCAGGTAAAATAGCCATAGGGATTCCTGAAGAGGTAACCATCTTTGCGGCAATTAATTTAGAATACATTCCTCCTCTACCAAGCCTCCCTGGTTTGGAACCTGCCATAGAAATTATTTCAGGTGTTATTTTTTCTACAAAACTTACCTTCTCAGCCTGAGGATTAATTCTTGGATCCTCTTTGTAAAGGGCATCAATATCTGAAAGGATAAACAATACATCAGCGGGTAAAGCCAATGCCACTAAAGCAGAAAGTATATCATTATCACTAAAACGAATTTCCTCTGTGGCCACAGTATCATTTTCATTAATAATAGGAATAATCCCCCATTTTAGAAGGGTATTTAAGGTTTTTCTGGCATTGAGATAACGATTTCTCACAGAGAGATCCTCAGAAGTCACGAGCACTTGAGCCACTTTTAAATCATATTGTTCAAAAATTTCTTCATAAGCATGAATTAAATCCGCTTGCCCACAAGCAGCTAAAGCCTGTTTTTCAGAAAGAGAAAGGGGTTTCTTATAAAATTTGAGCTTTGCTCTACCGCAAGCAATAGCTCCGGAGGAGACTAAAACTATTTTCTTCCCTGCTTTCTGTAATCTCTGCACTTCATAGGCAATCTGAGAAAGGACCTGCTTATTTAGACCCTCATCATCTTTCGTTATTACAGCACTTCCTATTTTTATAACCATTCTTTCTGCCTTAAGGAGGCTTTTTATATACTCTCTTCGCTGGTCCATTCTTCTTTCCTAAGAGTCATTAATACTTGATAGAGTGCATAAACTAAAGCTGGCACGCCTTCTCCTGTTAAAGCTGAAATGGGATAAATTTTTTCTTGTAAATCTTTAGGAAAAAGTCTTATATACTCTTTACAAACTTCAACTCTTCTTTCCGCAGGAAGTAAATCTATTTTATTTAAGGCGATCAAAAAAGGTTTTTCCAATAAAAGTGGATTATAAAAACTAAGTTCTTTTTTTAAAACTTCAAACTGTTTAATTATTTTTTCTCCTTCTGATAGGTCCAACAAATATAAGAGAAGACGGGTTCTTTCAATATGTCTCAAAAATTCATGTCCCAGTCCAATACCTTTGTGGGCTCCTTCAATTAATCCAGGAATATCTGCCAATATAAAGGTATCCCCGTTCTTTAATTTTACTACACCTAAGTTAGGTTCAAGGGTAGTAAAGGGATAATCTGCAATTTTAGGCTTAGCTGCACTTAGACGAGAAAGCAAAGTTGATTTTCCTGCATTAGGAAAACCTACTAAACCTACATCAGCAATTAATTTTAATTCTAAAATTATCCATCTTTCTTCACCTGGACTTCCTGGCTCAGCAATTCGAGGGGCTTGCCTAATAGGGGTAGCAAAGTGAGCATTACCTCTTCCCCCTTTGCCACCTTTTGCCACCACTAATTTTTGCCCTGGCTTTACTAAATCCCCCAATATTTCACCTGTTTCAGCATCCTTAACTAATGTTCCCACTGGCACTTTCAAGATTAAATCTTCCCCATCCCGCCCTTTCATCTTTTTTCCTTGCCCAGGACGACCATTTTCCGCTCTAAAATGTACCTGATGATAGAAATCATAAAGAGTATGCACTTGGGGATCAGCAACAAGTATAACATCCCCACCATTACCTCCGTCACCACCATCTGGGCCACCTCTTGGCACATATTTCTCCCTTCTAAAGCTTACACATCCTGCTCCACCATCTCCACCTTTTACATAAATTTTTGCGTGATCAACAAACCGTGCCATTTTTTTGAATACATTGACTCTATATCATTGGTGCTTGTAATGAAGCTTTTTTGTTTGGGGCTTTTTTAAA
This sequence comes from Caldimicrobium sp., assembly GCA_046292115.1. Taxonomy (GTDB): domain Bacteria; phylum Desulfobacterota; class Thermodesulfobacteria; order Thermodesulfobacteriales; family Thermodesulfobacteriaceae; genus Caldimicrobium. The sequence goes on along the minus strand of JBKBRL010000005.1, from coordinate 6,467 downwards.
ATGTTTCATTAAGAGCTTTATAAGATTTATAGTAGTAAATTCATCTGGTCCTATATTTAGCTTTTCAAAAGAAATTTCAGCTCTTGCCTTTTCTTTATGTCCTCCAGCCTTCCCAAGATTTTTAAAAAGTTTAGCTACTAATTTACCTGCATCTTTTCTATAACCATCACATCTTACAATTAAAACTAAGGTCTTTTTATATTCACCACCCACAAATACCCAAGAAGTTTCGTATACTTTATTTAAAAAATCTGCTATTAAAACTAATATATCAGGGTGACTTACCTTTCCTAAATAACAAAAAGCTCTATTTCCATGATATTTTAAATTATTTAAAGCTATTTTGAAATATCTTAATTCTGACCGTCTAAAGTCTGAAGATTCTATTTTATTCAATAAATGTTTATTCATTCTACTATAAAGCTTTTGGAAGGCTAAAACATCCTGCTTTTGAGCACTCTTTTTAAAGTTGTCAGTATCTGTTTTAATCCCATAAACAAGGGCTGTAGAAAGATAAACATTAGGCTTAATTTTAAGTGTTTTTAAATACTCATATAAAATAGAGGAAGTTGCTCCATAATTAGGCCTTATATCAATATATGGAGCTTCCCAGCCAGAAGTTAATGGATGATGATCAATAACTGCCGTAAATTTGATTTTACTAAATTCTTCTCTATGGGGAGGTTGAGAATCTACTAAAATCACCTTGTTGTGTCTATTTAATAAATCTTCTGTGTAAGGAGTCAACGGAATCTTTAAGACTTCAATCATAACTAAATTATTTAATCTCCGAATTTCATTAACTGCTGATATAGTCACGCTATTTACTTTATTATGTAAAATTTTCTTTAAAGCATAGGCACTTGCTAAGGCATCTGGATCAGCCCAAAGAAGGATTAAAATATCATCCTGTTTCTGAAAAAGTTTCAAAAAAGCACTTACTCGCTCTTTATTAGATTTAAATTTTTTATCGTTGGCTAACTTAGGATCCATATAAGATTTAATTGCTATATATCCTACTTAAAAATACAGAAAAAACAAGCCTCTTTTTGCTCAATTCAATTATATATAATAATTGCCTCTATTTCTCTCCGAAATTCCTCTAACCCTTCAGATAATAAACCATCTATGTCTTCCTCTTCCCCCTCCTCCAGCCAGTGCAGAATTTTTTTTCGCCCTAAAAGAATATCTATAGGCCTTTTTACTCTTTCAAATTCATAGGGTATCTTTAAAAATTCAAAAGAAGGAAATTCTTGGTATAAAAATTTCATAAGCTTTAGAGCAAAAGTTACAGGTTTAAACTGTATAGGATTAGTAATAAAAATTTGAAAACCTAAACATTTTTCTCCTTTCCATTTATCAAAGGTAGGAATAAAGGCTGTTGGTTTAAATTTTATTCCCCAAGCTTCTTCAGGAAAATGTTCTTTCAAAAATTCTGCCATCTTTTTAAAGTTAAGATAAGGAGCGCCAAAAGTTAAAAAGGGAAGTGTAGTTCCTCTTCCCTCTGATAGATTTGTCCCCTCGAATAAGACCATGCCAGGATAAACTAAAGCAGTAGAAAAGGTAGGTAAATTTGGTGAAGGAGGAACCCAGAAACTACCAAAGGCTGGAAACATTGCATAGGGGTTATAATTTTCCATAGGTATAACTTCTAAAGATAGATTAGGAAAATGTCTTTTCTGAAAAAGCTTAGCCACTTCCCCTATAGTTAATCCGTGACGCATTGGAAGGCTGTCAAGGCCAACGAAACTATAAAATTCTTTTTCTAAAATAGGACCTTCAAGGGTTCTTCCTAAAGGATTTAATCTATCGCATACAACTATCTCTTTCCTAAACTCATCACAGCTTTTCATTGTTAAAAAAAGTGTCCAAATATAAGTATATACTCTACATCCCACATCCACTAAATCTACAAAAATAACATCAACCTTTTCTAAATCATGGCGCTCTGGTGCAAGTCTTTCTCCATAAAGACTTTTAACTTCTAAGCCAAAAAGTGGTTCTATTTCATCAGAAGAAAAATCCATATTAGCTTGTTTTTCGGAAAATAAACCATGTTGCGGAGAAAAAAGATAAAGTAATCTATCGCCAAATTCTTTATAAAAAAGCTCATAGGTTAAGACCAAATTTTTATCAACTGCTGCCTGATGAGTTAAAAGAGCTATCTTTGCTTTTTTGAATTTTTTTGAATAACACTCTTTTTCAAAGAAAACCTCAACTCCCAGTTTTAGATCGTTCCTTTTCAAAGACTGGCACCTCTGAAAATTTTAAACTTTGTATATAATTAACCACTCCCCTGGCAATACCTTCTGCCAATCTTTCTATATATTCCTCTCTCATCAAACGCTCAGCACTAATAGGATTCGTTATAAAATCTGCCTCAATTAAAATAGCAGGCATCCTTGTTCCCACGAGGACTAAAAAGGGCGCATATTTAACTCCCCTATCAACTACATCGGGATAGTAACTTGAGAGATATCTTACTAATTCTTTTTGAACCTTTTCAGCTAACAATCTTGATTCATTAAGTTTCGTATTAGCTAAAATTGCCTTAACCAGGTCTTGCAAATCAGCCAATCCTTTATCATTTACCCTATTTTCTAAAGCGGCAACTCTCATAGCTTCAGGATCTGTTGTAAAATTTAAGTAGTAAGTTTCAATACCTCTACTGTTTGGGTCAGAGGAAGCATTAAGATGAATAGAGATAAACAAATCTGCTTTCATAGTGTTTGCTAAAGCTGGTCTTTTAGCTAATGGTATAAATACATCGGATGTCCTTGTATATAGTATCTCAACATTTGGTAACTTTTCAGAAAGTTTTTCACCAAGTAATTTAGCTAATTTTAGAACCACATCCTTTTCTTTTAAACCATTTGGTCCTAAGGCACCTGGGTCCTCTCCACCATGTCCAGGATCAAGCATAATTCTTTTAATTCCTAAACCAAATTGTCTGGCAAGATTTATATAGGAAGTCTCACTTTTTACAGCCTCTTCTTTTGCTTTTTCTGATTTTCCAACTTTTTCTGATTTCTCAGGTTCTTTCCTTGATTTTAGGACTTTACTTAATTTTAAGTTTTTACCCTCTTCTGAAGATGTCGTTGTTTCCTTTTTGGTTAAAATTTCCCTTTTCTTCTTTTCTTTTCCTATAAGGTCAATAATTAATTGAGGAGGATCATTCACCTTAAAAAGTCTGTATTGAATCAAGCTATGCATATCTAAAACTACTCGTACAGTTTGCCGATCAAACTGACCAACTCTAATCCTTTGAAGGTGCTTATCTTGTATATCAAAGGCTCTTTGCAGAGTATCACTTAAGGTTGCAGGAAAAATATCTACATAAACTCTGGGAGGTTTATCTTCTTGAGGAGAAAGTGCCTGTGCTCTATATTCAAAATTTCCGGAAAGATCAATGATTATCCTGGTATAATCTTCTCCAGTTATGGGTTCGATCTTTAAAACCTTTTTTAAATCTGCTACAATAAAAGTTTGCCTTTCTCTTTGAGTTGGCACCTCTTCCTTTTTTTCTTGTTTAATGATCACCTCTTTCTTAAACTTGTCAATCTTTTTTTCTGCCTTAAAAGATTTAATTTCAGGAAACTTATTCCCCCACTGAGCTTTAATTTGCTTAACCTTTTCTTCGTTCTTTAGCTCTCTCTCATAGATCTCTAAAAGCCTTTTATATGCCTTTTCTGCTAACTCATGATTGGAATAATTTTTAAGAAAAAGCTCAAATCTTTTCCCAGCTTCTAAGGCATCATCTTTTTTTAAATACCTCTGATAAAGCTCTAAATAAAGCTCTCCTGTTTTAAAAAGAGCCAAAGGAGCAATAGGGCTTCCTGGATACATTAAATAAAAATGACGATACTCAGAAATTAACTCCAAAATATTCCTTCTATCATATCTACCCTTTTTAAGTTCTTCTTCTCGTCTTTGAAGCTCCTGAAAAATATCCTCTATACTTTGTGTTTTTGCCTTTTCTCTTTCTCTTTTGGATGTATCTTCTTCCTGGGGTATAGGAATAATTAGCCTTTGTCCAGCCTTAAGAGACTTATTCCCCAAATTATTTGCCTTTATTATCTCATCTTCACTTACACCAAAAAGCTTAGCAATTTGAGTAAGATTCTCACCTGGTGCTACTTTATAAATTATCTCTTTCCGTCTCTCTCTCCCTACCTTCTTCTCTTTTTTAGTAATATCCTCACTCCTGACTTCTACCTCCTTTTTAATAACTAATTTTTGTCCAGCTTTAACTTGTGCTGTCCTTAGATTATTCCACCTCTTTAAATCCTCTACCTTTACCCCATACTTCTTCGCTATCCCTGCTAATGTTTCCCCTGGCTTCACTACATGATAGGTTTCTTGACAGAACGCAGGACTAATCAATTGAGAGCTTAGAAAAAGAAAAACTAATACGCATAAAAAAAGTCTCTTTGTCATTTAAGGCTACTTAGCTCCTTTTTTAATTTATATAAAAAGTCCAGAGCCTCTTTTGGGGTTAAATTATCAAGGTCTAACTTCTCTATTTTATCAAGGAGAAAATTTTTTGCATCTTCTGAGAAAAGGTAAAGCTGTTTTTTAACAAACTTTGGTTTTCTTTGTTCTAAAGTTTGGAGAATTTCCCTTGCCCTTTTTAGGACTTCCTCTGGTATTTGTGCAAGGCGTGCCACTTCGATTCCATAGGATTGACTGGCTGCACCAGGTAATATTCTATAAAGAAAGACAACTTCTCCTTCCCATTCCCGAACTTCAGCGTGAAAATTTTTAATTCCTCTATAATTTTTAGCTAATTCTGTTAATTCAAAATAATGTGTAGCTAGTAGGGTAAATACTTTTCTTTTGTAAAGATATTCTGCGATAGCCCAAGCTAAAGAGAGACCATCAAAGGTACTTGTACCTCTACCCACTTCATCTAACAGTACTAAAGACCTTTCGGTAGCTTTTTGCAAAATATGAGCACAATCACTCATTTCTACCATAAAGGTGCTTTTCCCACGAATTAATTCATCCCCAGCCCCTATCCTTGTAAAAATCCTATCTAAAAGACCTATTTTTGCACTTTTTGCAGGCACAAAACTACCCATATGAGCTAAAAGTGCAATTAAAGCTGTTTGTCTTAAAAAAGTAGATTTTCCTCCCATATTAGGACCAGTTATAATTAAAAGCTCAGCTTCTCCCTCCTTTAACTCTATACTATTAGGAATGAACTTTTCTTCTCCTATAACTCTCTCTAAAACAGGATGCCTTCCATCTTCTATTATTAATACTTTATCTTCTGTGATCTCTGGACATTGATAATGATATTTTTCCGAGACTTCAGCTAAACCTATAAGTACATCTAATTGAGCAAGCGCTTTAGCTACTTTTTTTATAACTTCTGCCCTTTTAGCTATCTCTTTTCTTAATTCAATAAAAGCTTCATATTCCAAATTCTTCAACTTTTCCTCAGAAGAGAGAATTTTCTCTTCTAATTCCTTTAATTCTTTTAAAGTATATCTCTCAGCATTAGACAAAGTTTGTTTCCTCTCAAAATAAGATGGAACATATTTTATATAACTTTTTGACACCTCTACATAATATCCAAAAACCCTATTATAACCAATTTTTAATGTGGGGATGCCTGTTTTTTTGCGAAGCTCCCCTTCAAGATTACTTAAGTATAGCAATGAATTTTCTCTTAAATCTCTAAGTTCGTCTATTTCAGGGAGATATCCCTTTTTAAATATATTTCCCTCTTTTAGGGTCTGCGGTGGATCTTCAACTAACGCCCTATCTAACAATTCATACAAATCTTCCAATGGCTCAATTTCCTTCTCTATTTCTAATAATAAGGGAGGACAATCAAAAAAAGTGCTCAATTCTTTTAGAAGATTTCTAATAGGGGAGATTATTTTTAATGATTCTCTTAGAAGAGCCAATTCCTTAGGATTTATCACTTGTAGCCTTAGCCTATTTCCAAGTCTTTCTAAGTCAGATATTTTATCTAAATGTTTAGCTAAAGCTTCCCGATATTCCCTTTTTTCTATAAAAAATTCAATTACCCTTTGCCGAGCACGAATAGCTTTAATATCTCTTAAGGGATAGAGGATCCATTCTTTAAGAAGACGCCCTCCCATAGGGGTTCTCGTTTCATCTAAACACCAATAAAGGCTAAATTTTTCACTTTTATCCCATTGATTTCTAACAAGTTCTAAATGATCCTTTGTCTTCTCATCTAAATAGAGATATTCATCGGGATAGAAAAATTCTGGTTGAGTTAACTTATCTACCAGATGAGGTTGATAGGTATTTATGTAGTAATAGATGGCTGAAAGGGTAGACTGGGCTTCTTTAGAAGCCTGTAAGAAAGGAAAATTGTCTCTAAAGCGGTCAATTGCTTCTTTTTTTAAATAACTAATATGAAGATGGGGTAAATGTTCTTTCAAATTCTTAAGGAAGGAGGATTCCTTATAAGACTCTTCTACTAAAAG
>JBKBRL010000065.1:0-5721 GCA_046292115.1 Caldimicrobium sp. | reverse complement strand
ATATTTCGAGGGGTACATCTAAAAGAAACTCTATATCTTGAATTGAAGGACTAGGTTCTTTTGTTCTTAACTCTTCAAAAGTAATGGGTTGTGCAGATGGATGTGGTGGTGTTTCAACTGGAATATTAGAGAAATCACCTCGAACAGATGTTTCTTCTTTAATTGAAGTAGATTGTGCTTCCTTTAAAGCTTCCTCCCACATAGCCATCAAATCTTCGGGATTTAATGCCGTATCTTCCTGTTTTTCTTCTATTTTTTGTTCTTCTCTTTCAAGATCTTCTTCTGCCATATCAACCTCCTTAATTTCCCTCTTGTGGTTTTATCAAACTTTCAATCTGTACTGCCAAATGTTTTTTATAAACTCCCATCCTTCCTAAAATTTTAGGCACATCCTCCACCAAAACTTCGATAGGATCTTTTCCCTTTTTATCAAGAACGATAATGTCTCCCTTTTTTAAATGAATCAGATCTCCAATTGTAATTTGTCCTTTCCCCAAAAGGGCTCTAAGCCTAACTTCACTGTTTAAAATGATCTCTTCCAGTGCTTTTTTCCATTTTATATCAACCACCTCTTCTACTTGATAAGGTGCGTAAAGTTTATCTTTTATAGGTTGAAGTGAGCTTAATGCATAACAAAAGAGAATCTTCCCGCTTAATTGTTCTAACTCTAAAAGAAATCCTGCAATAAGCACAGTCTCCTCAGGTTGAAGTACCCGAGCAAACTGAGGATTTACTTCACCTCTTATGTACTTTGGCTTAATAGGAGAAATATTCCTCCAAGCCTTTTCTAATTCATCTAAAATTAGATTTACCACTTTTTTAATAAGTCTTTGTTCTATTGGAGTAAACTCTCTTCCTTCTACTCTTATACTTTTTCTTTCTCCACCACCTAAAAATCTTTCTACAAATAAAAAAACCAAAGGTGCATCAATAATAAGCAAAGAATAACCTTTTAAAGGATCTATTCTGAATATATGTATTGATGTAGGCACGGGAATTTTTTGCAGAAAATCCTTAAATCTCTCCATTTGTGTAGGAAGACTTGTTATCTCAACTATTTCTCTGAGTAACGTAGATAAACCTAATCGAAGAGAGCGAGTTAAATAATCATTTATTACATCAAATCCAGGAATTTTAAGTTTCGTGGATATGGTAAAGTCTCTAAAATCGAAAGGCTTAACTTGACCAGGCTCCTCTTTTTTAGGAGTTATATCAACTTTTCCCGTCTCTAAGCCAGCAAGTAATGCATCTATTTCTTCCTGGGATAAAATCTTCTCCATCACAATTACTCCACAATATATTGAGTTATATAGATGTTAGAAATTAACTCCTTGTCCAGTCCTTCGTTCAGCTTCTGGAGTAATTCTCTTTTTATCTTATCCTTAGCCTCTGGTACAATGACCTCTTCTAAAGTTTTTCCACTCAAAGTACTTAAAATAATATCTTTTATTATGGGTTCTATTTTTCTAACCTCCTCTTCAGCCTTTTTATCCTCAATTTCTAAAGTCATCCTAACTTGAAGGTACCTTTTACCTGTAGGGTCAAGAAGGTTTACAATAATAGGGTCTAAATCAAAATAAGCTACCTCTCCCTTCTTTTTGCCCTTTTTTCCTTTAGTAGACTTTACCTCCTCAGTTTCTCCCCCTTTTTTGGAAAAAACAAGGAACAAACCACCACCCGCTATACCAATTATTAAAATTCCTAATAATATAAAAATGAATAATTTTTTCTTACCCCCCCCTTTTCCTTTAAGTTCCTCTTTTACTGGATCCTCTACCATAGCTCCTCCTCTATTCAAAAACTTTTAAAAAATCTATTCAAAAAATATGCCAGCAATTCTTCTAAACAAACTTTATGTAAAGATTGAAAAAAAATTAAAGTAGAGTTTTTATTCTTGTCAATATTTTGACAGGGACTTTTATTTTGTGTCAAAAGATTTATAAGATTATAGACTTTCAAATTTTTTCATGAAAATTTTCTGCCCAACACTTAATACAGGTTAACTTTTCCCAAGGCTTAGTTTAATTTTTTCTTAGGTAAAGGCAGATATTCTACAGAGGGCACTCTTCTTACTGGTTGAGGGAAGAGTTTCATAAGTTGGTATATTTCCACAGGCATATTCTTGGAGACTGGAAGCCCCAATCTTTTAGCATCTTCAAAAGTGATAGGATGGTCATGAGTAAAATATCCTTGAGAGAGTATTTCTGCGATTTCTTCTATTTTATCTGGAGGATATTTATCTTCTAAAATAAGTTTTAAATTTTCTTTCATTTGTTTCAAAGCCATTTCTGCTACATCTGCCAAAATAAGGGTTTTATCCTCGATTTTATCTATAGGCTTTTTTTTGGTTAATCTAAGAATTGAGGCTGCTGGATAGCCCTCAATTTGAGGATCTACGGGACCTAAAACTGCATGTTCGTCCATAACGATTTCATCACAGGCAAGAGCAATAAGGGTGCCTCCGCTCATGGCATAATGGGGAATAAATGCTGTTACCTTGGCAGGATGTTTTTTTATGGCTAAAGCTATTTGTAAAGAAGCTAATACTAACCCTCCTGGAGTATGTAAAATGATATCAATAGGAACCTCTTTATCGGTAAGATGGATTGCCCTAATAACTTCTTCTGAATCGTTAATATCAATAAATCTCATAATAGGAAACCCAAAGAAACTCATAGTTTCTTGTCTGTGGACTAAAAGGATCACCCTGGAACCTCTTTTCTCCTCAATTTTTTCAATCATTTTGGTTCTGGCTATTTCTAAAAACTTTTGGCGAAGAAAAGGTTGCATGGCAAATATTAAAAGTAATATCCATAAAAACTCTAATCCTGACATTTTAATTCCTCCCAGTGCGCCTAAGTTGTAGAATTTATCTTTTATCTATGTCAAATAATGATCCAAAAATGGTATATTCATCTTCATAATATCTACATTTTCTCTTGCAAAAGAATTTATAAATAAAAGCTCCCATTAAAAATCCTCCTAAATGAGCAAACCAAGCAACACCCCCCACACTTCCTGGCAGTACTAATGAAAAAAGGCCACTATAAAATTGAAGGAGAAACCATAGACCTAAATATAAAAAAGCAGGAATTTCAATAAAAAGAGGTATAAATAAAATAGGCACTAAGACCAAAATACTTGCCAAAGGATACATTCTAAAATATGCTCCCATAACTCCTGAAATAGCGCCACTTGCTCCAACAAGTGGAATTGTAGAATCTCGATATATTAGGGCATGAAAGAGAGAGGCTGCTATTCCAGAAAATAAATAAAAAAGTAAGAAACGAAGAGAACCTAAGCGATCCTCTACATTATCTCCAAAAATCCAAAGGGTCCACATGTTACCTATAAGATGTAGCCAGCCCCCGTGAAGAAATAAATGTGTTAAAAGAGTTACATAGGGTTGGTAAGAAGGCAGTCCTGTAAGAACATTTAAATAACTATCAAAGAGCAAAGCCGGAGTTAAGCCCCAAGTATGAAAAAACTGCTGCAGAGCTTCTTTAGGTAACTTTATTTCATATATAAAAACTATAACATTTATGATTATTAAAGTCCAAGTAACTATGGGCGGTTTCCTTCTTGGATTTAAATCTTGAAGAGGGATCATCCAAGAGCCCCAATTTGTTCTCCCCTAACCTTCTTTCTTAAGGCTTCACTTCTCTCGACAAGTTGATTAAAAGCCATAGCCTCTTTAGGAATTTTCCCAAATTCATAATCTTCCTTTTTATACTGTAAACTTCCTAACCCTTCTTTACCTTTATTTAAATAGGCTTCTATTAGGTCTTTAAAAAAATGGGCACTTTTTGAAAGGGCATAATATTCTGCTGCCCGAAGCGCATATCTATTTCCATTAAAGGATATACTTATGCCACCAAGACCAGCTATCAGCTGAAAAGCTTCTACATCGGTTATACTATCTCCACAATAAATCCCCTCACTACCAGGAATACCAGTTTTTTCTATTATTAATTGACAAGCTCTTTCTTTTTCTTTACCTCCTATTGGATTAACTTCCCTTAAAAAGATCCCACAATCTAAGTTCCAAATAATTTCAAAAAAAATTTCTTCCAAGCGTTCTAAAATATGGCGTAAAGAGGGTGATAAATCTTCAGGACTCTTGGCGTCCTTAGGTAACTCTATCAAAGAATAATTTATAATTTCTTTATATAAATTTTCTAATAGTTTCCTTTCTTCGACACTAAGCTTTACTTTATCAAAATCCACTTCTGTGCAGAATATAAATTCCATAGGAAATCCTAATCGCTTTGCAAATGCTTGAAGATAAGGTTTGTAGCTTGTGCTGATAATAAAAGTAGGTAAAAGCTTCTGTAAAACTGGAAGGACCTTCTCTACTTCCGGCAAAAAGAGCAAAGTCTTTTCTGAAAATTCTTCTAAAAGTTTATTTGTCGCTCCAAAAAGCTTTAAAAAAGGTAAAATTAACTTTAATGTATCTCCTGCTTTATAGCCGGGCTTTTTCTTTATATCAGCCAAATAGTCATCAAAACGTGATATTTGAGTAAAAAAGAAATCTCCTTTAGGGATAATATGAGCTGTAAATTCAAAGGCATTATCATTTAAAGTAAGAGGACCTTCGCAATCAAAAGCTATAAAAGGCATTAATATTATTATAATTAACAAGGACAAAAAGTAAAGATACTAAAAGTACTAATTAGCTTTCCTAATAAATACCTCTTATCACAAAAATTTTTAACTGAAAGAAATTAAAATATTATTAGATCTATATAAACTTAGGGCATGTGATGACCAGTTATTTTATTTCTTTATTTCTCCTTAAATTTATTTCTCCTTAAAGTTCCTCTTTAAAAAAAATCCCAACCGCACTAACACAGGAATCATAGACTTTTTCAGTTAAAACTTTAGTAATAAGATAAAAGTGTAAATAATTAGCTTTCTTTTTTTATAAATGTTCTTTTATTAATAAAATAATAAAAAAATAAACTAAATAAAATTTAAAAAATACCTGGAGAAGAGCACCATTTAAAAAGCTCTTCTCTATGTCATTCCTATGCTTAACTTGTTTTTAGGTAATGATTTAGGAGCAGTAGGTATATTGATTCCATGGCATTCATCACAATTTTGCTGTGCAGAGATACCAACTGCAGAAGGTCCGAGACAGGTATGAGTGGGTTTGTACTTTCCATTCATACTAACTCCTGCTTAACGGAGTCAGAAAAAATTATTTAATAAAATCTCATATTTAAAAGTTTTCTGAATCCTGTCAAACTTTTCAAATTAAATTTAAAAAAACACCTCAATCTCCCTTTATATCACCTTCCCAAAATGAATGTTTAATCTTGACATTTAATGAAAAAGTTCTTATATAAATAAGTAAATAGTAATTTTCCAAAAAGGGGTGGAGAAAAATATGAAAGTAAAAGTGATAGTACATGGAATAGCAATTGATCCTGTTTCTAATAGTCCTGTTATGCTTCTAAAAGAAGTAAATGGGCCAAGAATTTTACCCATATGGATTGGAGTATTAGAGGCTACTTCCATTGCTTCAAAATTAGAAAATATTCAGTTTCCAAGACCCTTAACTCATGATCTTATGAAAAATATTTTAGATTTCTTAGGGATACGCATCCCGAAGATAGAAATTGTTGATTTAAGAGATAATACTTACTTTGCTGTCATTACACTTGATATGCAAGGAGAATTAGTAGATATTGATGCAAGGCCAAGTGATGCCGTTGCTAT
>JBKBRL010000064.1:0-5724 GCA_046292115.1 Caldimicrobium sp. | reverse complement strand
GAAGCAGTTAAAATTCAAAAAGCTTGCGAAAGGGAAGGCATTCCTTTCCTCTTCATAGAAACAGACTATTCACCTGAAGATGTAGGACAACTTCAAACCCGTATTGAAGCCTTTTTAGAAACAATTCGAGAAATAAGAAGATGAAAATTCTGGGATTAGATTTAGGCTCCCGCACTTTAAAGTGGTGTCTTTTCGAGGCAGAAAGGATGGTTGACTTCGGTATTAGTGATAGTGGTTTTTTTTCCGCAGAAAAAGCCAACGCTATTATTGAAAAGTTAAAACCTCATAAAATTATAGCTACAGGTTATGGACGTTTCATTGCAAAAGAACTTTTTAATGCTGAAGTTATTTCTGAAATAAAGGCTCATGCCTTAGGGGCGCAGTATTTTCTCCCAGAACTAAAAACTATAATAGATATAGGGGGACAAGATTCCAAAGTAATAAAACTAAATTCCGAAGGGAAGGTAGTAAATTTTCTTATGAACGAAAAATGCGCTGCTGGCACAGGTAGGTTCTTGGAAGTTATGGCACTCAGTTTAGGACTAACTTTAGAGGAAATAAGCTCTATATTCCCAGTAAAAGATTCTCCCATAAAAATCGGAAGTATGTGCACTGTTTTTGCAGAATCAGAGGTTATTTCTCTTAAACATAAAGGAGTTCCCTTAGAATTTATTCTCACTGCCATTTATGAATCCGTTGCAGATAGAATACTTGCTATGCTATCTAAATTAACTCCTCAAGAACCTATGCTCTTCTCTGGTGGCGTAGCAAAAAATAAAGCTTTTAAAACTCTCCTCGAAGAAAAAATTGGCTGCAAAATTGTAACCCCTGAGAAGCCAGAACTAACAGGTGCTGTGGGCTGTGCCTTATATGCTTTAAATTCTCTATCTATTTAAACCCCTTCTTTTAAAAACCTGCAAAACCTGATCATAAAATATATAAGTCTCCCGGGGGCCCAAAATCCTACATACTATTATATAGATAATCCCACCTAAAATAATGCTTAAAAACAATTTAAGAATTAACCTATCTACCAATCTTTCTACTATTATCAAAAGGAAGATCAAAAAGATTGAGGCTATGGCAAAGGTAAGTATGCTCCTTAAGAGTTCCCTGTAGGGAAGCTTCTTTAAATAAAAACTTGTCATGCCTAATAGATAAAAAGATTGAACTATAAGGGAACTTGCTGTTCCTAAGGCTACTCCCAAAATTCCTAAATATTTGATTGTGGCTAATATTACTCCCAGATTTGTACAAAGTGCAAGAAAGCTTCCCAAAGTGGGAATTTTCGTCTTCCCTAAGGCATAAAAAAGAGGGATTGAGGTTTTAGAAATGCCGTAAAAGGGTAAAGAAATGACTAAAATTTGTAAAATCGCAGCAGCCATTTGCGTGTCCGAAGGCAAAAATTTTCCTCTTTCAAATAGTATTTTAATAACTGGTTCTGAGAGAAAATATAACCCTATAGCTGATGGAAGAGAAAGGCTTAACGAGACAGTTAACGCCTTAGCGAAGGTTTCTCTTGCCAGAGACATTTCGCCCTTGGTTAAGGAGCTTGTTAATTCAGGAAGTAAGGCTTGGGAAAGACCAACCCCAAAGAGACCTAAAGGCACATACATAACTCTAAAGGCATAGTTGTACCACGATACAGCTCCTTCTCCGCAAGAGGTGGCAAAAAAGGTGTTGACAAAAATATTTATCTGTACAGCTGAATACCCTATAATGACAGGCAAAATTAGTCTTAAAGTTTCCCTAAATGGCTTTGAGGAAAAATTACATTTTAGACTAAAAAAAAAGCCCCTTTTGCGCAGAAGGGGAAATTGAAGAAATGCCTGAAAGAATCCACCTAAGGTTACTCCAAAAGCCATAGCATAAATGGGTTCATAAGAATATTTTAGGAGAATATAATAGCCCATAACCCCTATAAGGATAGAAGTAAGATTAAAGACACCGGAAGAAAGTGCAGGAATAAAAAAGACGCCTAAGGAATTTAATAGACCTGCAAAGATAGCTGAAAGACTGATGAATAGCAAAAAGGGCATCATAAGACGAGTAAGCTCAATAGTTAGCTGGAACTTTTTAGGGTCTTCTTTAAAAGCAGGAGCAATAAAACCCACAATTTCTGGAGCAAAAAGAAAACCTAATAAAACGAAAAAAGAAATAATAATAATCCAGTTACTCAAAACAAGACTTGCCTCTTTTAAAGCTGTGGTTAAACCAATTTTTTCTTTTGAGGCAGTAAAAACTTTAGTAAAGGCAGATCCCAAAGCACCTTCTGCAAAAAGGTCTCTTAATAAATTTGGTATCCTATAGCCGACGACAAAGGCATCCATAGCTTTCCCAGCACCAAAAAAATAAGCCAAAACCTGTTCCCTTATTAAACCAAGAATTCGACTTATAAAGACAGCTATAGTGACAAAGGTTGCTGCTTTGGTTATCCTTTCAATTTTTGACACAAAAATGGCCTTTTAACCAAATCTTCCCGTTATGTAGTCTTCCGTCAATTTCTTTTCCGGATTGGTAAAGATTTTCTCCGTAGGGCCAACCTCAATCAATTCTCCTAAATACATAAAGGCAGTAAAATCAGAGATTCTTGCTGCCTGTTGCATATTATGGGTGACAATGACAATGGTTATTTTGCTTTTCAGTTGTATTATCAAGTCTTCAATTTTTCCTGTAGAGATGGGGTCAAGGGCAGAGGTAGGCTCATCAAAAAGGAGGACCTCTGGTTCAACGGCTATAGCTCTTGCAATGCAAAGCCTTTGCTGTTGCCCTCCAGAAAGACTTAAGGCACTTTGATTTAGCTTGTCCTTTACCTCGTCCCAAAGAGCTGCCTCTTTCAGGGCTTTCTCAACTCTATCATTTAACTCCGTCTTGTTTTTTAAACCCTTTATTTTCAACCCATAAGCAACATTATCAAAGATGCTCATAGGAAAAGGGGTAGGCTTTTGAAAGACCATCCCAATCTTTGAGCGTAGCTCAATCAAATCTACCTCTTTTGCAAGGATATTTCTCCCATCAAAAATTATCTCTCCCTCATATCTATTCCCAGGATATAAGTCATGAATTCTATTTAAACATCTAAGGAGAGTAGTTTTACCACATCCTGAAGGCCCAATAAGCGCAGTTACTTTATTTTTTAATATCTGCAAATTTATATTCTTTAAAGCTTGGAAGTTTTTAGCATAATAAAAGTTTAGATTCCTTATTTCAATTTCTACTTTCAATCTCTAAACCTCCTTTTTATTAAGTATCTCCCTGTGATTGAGAGGAATAAGATTACTAAAGTGATAAGAAAAGAGGCACCCCAGGCTTGTTTATGCCAATCTTCATAAGGTCCCATAGCGTATTGAAATATAGTAACAGTTAAGGAAGCCATAGGTTGAAATAAATTATAAGAGGTGAAGGCATTATTAAAAGAGGTAAAAAGAAGTGGGGCTGCTTCACCTGTAACTCTTGCTATGGCTAAGATTACCCCTGTAAATATACCTGCTCCTGCTCCTCTATAAACTACTTGCAAAATTACTTTATAATAAGGTGCACCTAAAGCAAAAGCTGCTTCTCTTAAAGACCAAGGTATTAAGGAGAGCATACTTTCTGTAGTTCTCATAATCACGGGAATCATAATAATAGCTAAAGCTATACTTCCTGCAAGCCCACTAAAATGCCCCATAGGTTTCACTAAAATAGCATATACAAAAGCTCCAACGATAATGGCAGGAATGCTTACCATAATGTCTGCCAAAAAACTTATTACTTTTGAAAGGCGTATATTTCTTCCATATTCTGCTAAAAAGGTACCTCCTAAAATCCCAATGGGAACACCAAGTAAGGTAGCACAAAGGGTTATAAGAAAATGTCCTATTATGGCGTGTTTTAACCCTCCTCCTGGTACACCAGGCGGAGTAGGATCCTTTAGAAGAAGGTCAAGAGTTAAAGCTCCCAAACCATGTCTTATCACATCAAATATAATAAAAAAAAGCCAAAAAAGTCCCCAAAGAGCTGTTAAGACACAAAAAGTTAAAGCTAAATTGTTAATGAGCTTCCTTTTAAAAATCATTTTGTCTCGGTTTTATAGATAAAGAACTTTGCCATAGCAAGAATAGTAAAGCTCATAATAAAAAGTAATAGGGCTAAGTAATACAAGGAAGCCAGATGAATATCTTTATCAGCTTCAGTAAATTCATTTGCCAGTTTAACAGTTACAGTAGCTGTGGCTGAGAAAAGGGAGCTTGGGAACTGGTTAAGATTTCCTAAAACAAAGGCAACAGCCATAGTTTCACCTAAGGCACGCCCTAAGGAAAGTCCTATTCCTCCAAATATCCCTAACTTACAATAGGGCATCACTATATCCTTTATTACTTCCCATTTGGTTGCTCCAATGCCATAGGCTGATTCCTTAAGAACTGGTGGTACCACATTAAAGGCATCTCTCGCAACTGAGGCTGTAAAAGGAATAATCATTATGCTTAAAATGAGACTAGCAGTAAATAAATCAATGCCCAGAGGAGTACCAGTAAAAAGTTTACCCACATAGGGAATGGGGCCAAAAAGTTTTTGGAGAAAAGGTTCTACATACTTAGCATTTATAGGTGCTAAGGTAAATAACCCCCACATACCATATATAATGCTTGGAATAGCTGCTAATAATTCAATAGCCATTCCCACAACTTCTCCCAATTTTTTTGGAGCAATCTCTGTGATAAAAATTGCAATTCCCAGTGCAACTGGCACAGCAATTAGTAAAGCTAAAAGCGAAGTGAGGAGAGTTCCCACAAGGGGAACCGCTCCCCCAAAGACCTCTCTCACAGGATCCCAGGCAGAGGAAAAAATAAATCCCAAAAAACCAAATTTCTCAATAGCTGGAAAGGACTTCTGAAATAATACTAAAAAAATCCCTGCAATAAGAATAATTATGACAAGCGCAGAAACTAAAGTAAAAAGAAAAAAGAGAAAATTAGCAAAATTCTCTCTTTTTGCTCTAATCATTTAGTACAATCCATAGGTCTTCCAATATTCTCTGATTCTTTTCTTTACCTCTTCTGGAAGGGGAACGTAATCTAATTCTTCTGCCCTTTTATCTCCTTTTCTAAAGGCCCAGTCAAAGAATTTTACCACCTCCTTATTTATATCCCCCTTTTCCTTTGCCAAAAGAATATAAGTTGCCCCTGCAATAGGCCAGGCTTTTTTTCCGTGAGCATTAGTCATCCAAGCATAAAAATGTTTATCAGGTTTTAACTCGGAAGTTTTTGCAGCTTCCTTAAAACTTTCTATAGAGGGAGAAACAATTTGTCCTTTTACATTTTTCATAAGAGTTACTTGTAATTTGTTTTGTATAGCATAGGCAAATTCTACATAGCCAATACTATAAGGCGTTCTCTTTACATAATTAGCAACGCCTTCATTTCCCTTTGCGCCAATCCCTGCTTTAAAGCTCACAGAAGTTCCAAAACCCACCTCTTTTGCCCATTTTGGGCAAACATCCGTTAAATAATGTGTAAAAATTGCAGTCGTTCCCGAGCCATCAGAACGATAAACTGGTGTTATGGTCTTTTCTGGCAATTTTAAATTAGGATTTAATTTTTTTATACCCTCATCAGCCCAACTTTTTATTTCACCTAAATATATCTTACATAATGCCTCTCCATCTAAAACAATTTTTTCCTCTCCTACTTCTGGAATATTTACAGCAAGAACCACACCCCCAATTACTGCTGGAAATTGTAT
>JBKBRL010000063.1:0-5760 GCA_046292115.1 Caldimicrobium sp. | reverse complement strand
GTTTACATAGAGAGAGTATTGAAGTATAATAGAGAGGGAGCTATGAAAGCCTGGTTAATACAGGAAATAGGGTCTCTATCGAGAAAGAGTCTTCTTTTAAAAGATGTTCCTGAGCCTACGATTAGTTCCAAAGAAATATTAATCAGGGTGAAGGCTTGCGGAGTGTGTCATACCGAGATTGATGAAATTGAAGGGAGAGCGGAGGTGAGTTTTTTGCCCATTATTCCAGGACATCAAATCGTGGGAGAGGTGGTAGAGGTAGGAAAGGATGTGAAGAGATTTTCTATAGGCGATTTAGTAGGTGTAGGGTGGATATATAATGCCTGCGGAAGTTGTGAATATTGTAGAGAAGGTTTGGAAAATTTATGTAAAGATTTTAAAGGTACTGGAAAAGATGTCCATGGAGGATATGCTGAGTTCTTTAAAATTTCTGAAGATTTCGCTTTCCCCTTGCCTAAGGAGATGATACCTGAAAAAATAGCACCACTTTTATGTGCGGGTGCTATAGGATATAGAGCCTTAAAATTAGTTTCTATAAAGGATGGAGATATTTTAGGGCTTATAGGCTTTGGCGCTTCAAATCACTTAGTTTTAAAAATAGTTAAAAAACTCTATCCTGGGGTTACAATTTTTGTTTTTTCCAGAAATCCCGTGGAGAGGGAATTAGCAAGTACTCTTGGAGCAGAGGCTTTTGAGCTCTATAAGGAGCCACCACTTTTAGTTTCAGGACTTATTGATACCACTCCTGTATGGAAACCACCTCTTTATTACCTTCGCTATCTCAAGCCAGGTGGAAAGTTAATCATAAATGCCATAAGGAAGGAATCTCAGGATAAGAGTTTCTTGCAAGAGTTAATTTATGAAAGGGACCTTTGGTGAGAAAAGGAAATTAAAAGTGTAGCCAATATAACAAGAAGGGATTTGCAGGAATTTTTAGATTTAGCTATAAAATATAGTGTAGAACCTGAGATTGAGATCTATCCCTTTGAAGAGGCAATAGAAGCTCTTTTGGATATAAAGTCTCGTAAAATCAGAGGAGCAAAGGTGTTAAAAATTAGTTAAAGGGGAGTTAGCTATGATATCATATAAGCTTACAGAGGAACAGCAGCTCTTAATAGATTTAGTCAAACGTATCGGAGAAGAATTTATTGCCCCTTATGCCTTAATTTGGGATGAAAAAGAGGTTTATGATCCGAAACCAATAAAAGCCTTAGCTGACGCAGATCTTTTTGGAATTATAGTGCCCAAAGAATATGGTGGTTTAGGGATGGGTGTTTTTGAAATGTGTTTGGCTGTGGAGTATCTTTCCTATTATTGTGCTGGAGTTTCAACCACATATGCTGCCTCTTTTTTGGGAGCCTATCCCATAATTCTCTTTGGTAACTCAGAGCAAAAGAAAAAGTATCTACCCTCAATTGCGAAAGGGGAAAAACTCTGTGCCTTTGCTTTAACAGAGCCACAAGCTGGAAGTGATGCCTTTGCTATTAAAACCACCGCTAAAAAGGAAGGTGATTTCTACATTTTGAATGGGGTAAAACAATGGATTACAAATGGTAGTATAGCAGATATTTATGTAGTGATAGCTTTAACTGATCCTTCCAAAGGGCCAAGAGGGGCAAGTGCTTTTATTGTAGAAAAAGGGGATCCAGGCTTATCTTTTGGAAAGAAAGAGAAAAAGCTTGGGTTAAAGGCTTCAGTAACCACTGATCTAATTTTAAACGATTGTACCATTCCTAAGGATAGGTTAATAAGTAAAGAAGGAATGGGTTTTATGGTAGCTTTAAGGACTTTAGACTATGCCAGATGCGGAGCAGGAGCTCAGGCTTTAGGGGTAGCTCAAGGAGCTTTAGAAGCGAGCTTAAGACATGCTAAAAGGCGCATCCAATTTGGGCAACCGGTTTATCAATTCCAAGCAGTAAGTCATACCTTTGCAGAAATGGCCATGCGACTTGAAGCTGCAAGGGCTCTTGTTTACAATGTAGCTAAATATATAGATGAGGGAGCAAAGGATTTCTCTGGTGCCTCTGCGATGGCAAAATGCTTTGCTACAGATCAAGCTATGTGGATATGCGAGAGAGCTATCCAGATGATGGGAGGTTTTGGTTATATGAGGGATTACCCAGTACAAAAATTTTTCCGAGATGTAAAGTGTCTTCAAATTTATGAAGGTACAAACGAAATTCAAAAAAATGTTATTGCCAGGGAATTAGCAAAGATTTATAAGTAAAGGGGGATTTTAATGGAAAAGATTATAGTCTGTATAAAGGGTGTGCCAAAGCCCGGAACTGTAAAGGTGGACCCTGAGACACATACCCTTAAAAGAGAATCAGCAGAACTCATCTTAAATCCCAATGATAGAAGTCCCTTAGAGATAGCCATGCGATTAAAAAATAGATACTCCTGTGAAGTTGTAGTAATAACGATGGGACCACCCAATGCTATACCCTTATTAAAGGAGGCTTATAGCCTTGGTGCTGATAGAGTTATTCTTCTTTCAGATAGGCTTTTTGCTGGTTCCGATACCTTAGCCACAAGTAGAGTTTTAGCTAAGGCTATAACAAAGTTAGCTCCTTTTAGCCTGGTTCTTATGGGGTTAAGGTCCATTGATGGAGAAACAGCCCAAGTTCCACCTGAGACAGCTGCTCTTCTTGGGCTCCCATCTGTAATAAATATTAAAGAGATGACTCTTACAGATAATGGCAAAGCCTTAATTACAAGAGAAACAGATTATGGTGAAGAAGAATTAGAGGTTGAGCTTCCCTTAGTGGGAAGTATAACACCTCATTTAGACTATTATAGGCCTCCTTCTTATAAAAGACTTTTAGAAGTGAAAAATATTGATCCGGAGATATGGAATGCAGAAGATTTAAATCTTCCTGAAGAAGTTGTAGGGTTAAAGGGATCACCCACCAGAGTGGGCTCTGTCTTTGAGAAAAAGTTGGTACAAAGGGGTGAAATTTGGGAGGGCTCTCCAGAGGAGTTAGCTAAGAGGCTTCTTGAATTTTTAAGAGAAAAAGAGCTCCTTAAAAGCTAAAAAAGGAGGAATTATGTCTGGAATAGTTTTGGCCTATGGAGAATATTTTCAAGGGAAAATCCACCCTGCCAGTCTTGAAATCTTAACTCCTTTATCCGAAATAAGTAATAAGCTAAATAAGAAATTAGTTTTGCTGGTGTTAGCAGAGGATTGGCAAAAGGTCTTAGAGATTGAAGAATTACATAAAGCCCTCTGTGATGAAGTTTGGATTGTAGCCTCTCCTGAATTAAGAGAATTTAAAGATGATCTATATAGTCGAGTTCTCGTTGAGATAATTAAGAGAGAAAAGCCCTATGGTGTATTTTTTCCGGCAACTATTCAAGGCACAGCTATAGCTCCCAGAGTGGCAGGGGCCCTTGAAGTGGGCCTATGTGCTCATGTGAATGCTTTAAGTCTTGAAGGTGAAACTTTATATATGTATAGACCTACCTATGGAGACAACATTATAGCGAGTCTTTATTCTACGACCTATCCTATTATGGCAACGCTTTCTTTGGGTGCCTTTGTTATCAAGGAAAATCTTCGAACTCCTCAGATAAGAAAATATGAATTGGGAGAAGATTTCACCTGGCAGAGCAAAATCAAAGTACGAAAGATTAAGCTTGGGGCAAAAGAGATAAATAGGCTAAGCGTTGCTAAGGTTGTTCTTGCAGGAGGTCTTGGTTTAAAAAAGAGAGAAAATTTGGAAGCCCTGCGGGAGTTAGCAAAAATTTTAAATGCTGAAGTAGGTGTGACAAGGCCTCTTTATTATGCAGGTTGGGCTACAGAGAGAGAAATGATTGGAGTAAGTGGGGTGAGCGTGCGACCTAAACTCTACATTGGTTTTGGGATCTCAGGGGCAATTCAGCATACCCAAGGGATGGAAAACTCAGAATTTATTATAGCTGTAAATACAGATAAAGAGGCACCTTTGGTTAAAATGGCTCATTTATCTTTGATCGGCGACGCTGGCGAGTTAATTAAAGCGCTTTTAAAGTATCTAAAGAGAGGTGCTTAAAAGTTCCTTAAATTTTTTCTTAATTCTTTGAACATGATCTCCCTCCCAATAGAGCTTGTCACATTTAGGACAATAATTATAGGTGTTGTATTTTTCCCAAACCTTGGGAGGAATTTTTTCTTTAAAGTTTTCTTTTTTAACAGGAATTAAAGGTTCACCACAAAGACTACAAATATCCAGAGAAAGTTTCCGAGGTAGGTTGAAATAATAGAAAAAGAACTTGAGCTGATTTTTCAAATTTTCTCTTGGTAAAAGAAGATAATCTATGTGATATTTTTCTAAAATTTTTGCTGTCTCATAACTTGTAATTAAGAAGAATTTATCTTTGTTTTGAAGAATTTCTCGAGTGGTAATTTTATTTTTAGCTATAACCGCTTTTAATCCTACAAAGCGTAGCCATTTAGCTAAACCTGTCAACGAGGCTTCTAAATAGAAAATTTTTTCAAAATTATACATATCTAAGATTAATATTAATACAAAAATCCCTTCTTTCTATGGTTAGTTTTCTAAATTAGTAGGTTAAGTTTGGCTATAAAATTTATAGAAATTTTAAGAAAAAAAAACAATAATACATATTTTATTCCTGTAAAGGTTTTTTCTTGCTCTTGACAATTTTAAAAAGCTTATATAGATTAATTTACTACAAAATCTCTGTAGGGAGGGTATTATGGGTGAAGTTAAAAGACATGATACTCCGTTATTAAATGAATTAAAATCTGGCCCGTGGCCAAGTTTTGTAGATGATATCTATGCTTATGCGGAGAAGCACAAAAAACAAGCAGCCTTTGATATTATGGGGCAATTGGAGTTATCTTACAAAAATAAGGAGACCCATTGGAAGCATGGTGGAATTGTTGGAGTTTTTGGTTATGGTGGGGGGGTTATAGGAAGATATTCTGACCAGCAGGATAAGTTCCCAGCGATTTGGGCATTTCATACTGTGCGTGTGAATCAGCCTGCAGCCAAATGGTATCATTCTTCAGCCTTAAGGAAATTGTGTGATCTTTGGGATCATAGAGGAAGTGGTATTGTTAATTTTCATGGTTCCACAGGTGATATCATTTTACTTGGAACAGTTACAGAGCAATTGGAGTACATTTTTTATGACCTTACCCATCAATTAAAGATGGACCTTGGTGGTTCAGGATCTAACTTGAGAACTCCCGAATGCTGCATGGGTATGTCAAGGTGTGAATGGTCCTGTATTGATACTCAGGATATTACTTATGAAATTACGATGCAGTTTCAAGATGAGCTCCATCGTCCAGCATTTCCCTATAAATTTAAAATAAAAGTTTCAGGATGTCCCAATGACTGTGTTGCAGCAATAGCAAGAGCAGATTTTTCAATTATCGGGACATGGAGAGACGATATAAAGATTGATCAGGAGGCAGTAAGAGCATATGTGGGTGGAGAATTGAAGCCTAATGCTGGAGCCCATTCTGATAGAGATTGGGGACCCTTTGATATTAAAAAAGAAGTTATTGACCTTTGTCCAACAAAGTGTATGTTCTGGGATGAAGGACAAAAGAAGCTTTACATCAATAACAAAGAATGTAACAGATGTATGCATTGTATAAATGTCATGCCTGAGGCCTTATGGCCAGGAGAAGATAGGGGTGCAACCATCCTTATGGGTGCTAAGGCACCTATTTTAGAGGGGGCTCAGCTTTCCACTGTAATAATTCCATTTATGAAGCTTGAACCACCTTATGATAATTTGAAAAAT
>JBKBRL010000062.1:0-5777 GCA_046292115.1 Caldimicrobium sp. | reverse complement strand
TCCATTAGAGGGTATAGATGGAGCCATTTATACTGCCAGAGAGCTTTATCAGAAATTTCCAGAAAAATATTTTTATGCAGATCAATATAGTAATCCTGCCAATTACCTTGCCCACTATAAAACCACTGGTCCTGAAATTTGGGAACAATGTCAAGGAGAAATAACTCATTTTATTGCTGGATTAGGTACAAGTGGAACCATGATGGGTGTGGGAAGGTATTTAAAAGAAAAAAATTCACAAATTAAGCTTATTGGTGTTCAACCAGACCATCCCTTACATGGTATTGAGGGCTTAAAACATATGGAAAGTGCTTTAAAACCCAAAATTTACCAAGAAGAACTCTTAGATGAACAGATTTTTGTTCCCACTGAAGAAGCCTATAGAATAGTTAAAAAAGTTCTTAATACAAAAGGTTTTTTTATTGGAGTTTCTTCTGGTGCTGCCTTAGTAGGAGCATTAAGGATAGCTAAAAGTATTAAATCTGGAGTAATCGTCACTCTTTTTCCTGATAATGGATATAAATACCTAAGTGAATCCTTTTGGGAGGATTAGAGATGCAATTTTTTATAACAGAAAAAGCTTGGAAAGAGATGCTAATGCATTTGAAAAAAGTTTATCCTGAAGAAGGATGTGGGGTCCTCTTTGGAATCATAGATGGTAATTTCCTGGCAAAAAAGGTTTATCCTATGAAAAATGTTTGGGCAAATACGAGGGAACGCAAAAATAGATATGCCCTGTCCCCTATAGAATGGTTAAAAGCTGAAAAAGAAGCAGAAAATGAAGGGCTTTCTATTATTGGCATTTTCCATTCTCATCCTAATTATCCCCCAGTACCATCTCCTTTTGATATAGAAAGAGCCTGGGAAGGTTATATCTATCTTATCGTGGAAATTTTTCAAGGCAAAGCAAAAAAGGCAGGAGCCTATGTGTTTAATACATGCAAAGAATTTAGAAGCTTGGGTATAGAAATTATTAAGGAGGATGCCCCATGAGTTTTGTAAAAGGATTAAGATGTAGAGAATGTGGCAGAAATTATCCTAAAAAACCTCTTTTTGTTTGTGAATGGTGTTTTGGTCCCTTAGAGGTAGTTTATGATTATGAAGGTATTCAGAAAGTGTTTAATAGGAAAGTTTTAGAGGCAAGGGCTCCTAATATGTGGCGGTATAGAGAGCTTTTGCCTATTGATGGAGATCCCCTTTGTGGTTTAACTTCTGGTTATACTCCCCTCTATGAAGCTAAAAATTTAGCTAAATATTTAGGCATTAAAAGATGTTATATAAAGGATGACTCTGTAAATCATCCCACACTCTCCTTTAAAGACAGGGTCGTAGCTGTAGCTCTTTCCAAAGCAAAAGAATTTGGATTTAAAACAGTAGCTTGTGCCTCAACAGGTAATTTAGCCAATGCAGTTGCAGCTCATTCTCGTTATAGTGGTTTTGAATGTTATGTTGTTGTGCCCTATGATTTGGAACTCTCCAAAGTTCTCTCCTCTCTAATTTATGGAGTAAATTTAGTTGCCGTTGAGGGAAATTATGATGATGTAAACAGGCTCTGTGCAGAAATAGCTATGAATTTTCCTTGGGCCTTTGTAAATGTTAATCTGAGGCCCTATTATGCGGAAGGTTCTAAAACCTATGGCTTTGAAATAGCTGAACAGCTTGGTTTTAGAGCTCCCAAAAATATTATTATTCCAGCTGCTTCAGGTTCATTAGTTACAAAAATCTACAAAGGTCTATGGGAATTTTTTAAGCTCTCTTTAATTCCGGAGTTTAAAACCCGATTTTTTGTTGCTCAAGCTGCAGGGTGCTCACCAATTGTTAATGCCTTTAAAGAAAATTCTCCTATTATTAAACCAGTAAAACCCAAAACCATAGCAAAATCTATTGCTATAGGAAATCCAGCTGACGGAGTCCATGCCTTAGAAATAGTGAAAAAGACTGGAGGATATGCTGAAGCGGTATCAGATGAAGAAATTATTGAGGGAATTAAACTTTTGGCAGAAACTGAAGGCATCTTTACGGAAACAGCAGGAGGAGTTACAGTGGCTGTAGCTAAAAAACTGATTGAAAAGGGTATTCTTTCCAGAGAAGAAGAAATTCTCATCTCTATTACAGGAAATGGTCTTAAAACGCAAGAGGTGGTCCAAAATCATCTCAAACCTGCTATTAGAATAAAACCCTCTTTAGAAGAATTTAAAAAACACATAAAAGGAGGTGGTTAGCCATGAAGGTCACAGTAAGAATCCCTACTCCCCTTTTATCTTTAACGGGTGGCAAAAAAGAAGTAATTGCTGAAGGCTCAACTATTAAAGAACTAATAGAGGATCTTGAAAAAAATTTTCCAGGAATGAAAGAACGGTTATGCGACGAAGAGGGAAATCTGAGGCGTTTTATCAACTTTTTTGTTAATGATGAAGACATTAGATTCTTGCAAGGAGAAAATACCCCTCTTAAAGAAGGAGATGTGGTCTCCATCGTGCCTGCAATTGCAGGTGGAAATTAAACATAATACATTAGGAGGTGCTAATTATGCCTAAATTATGGCTCCATTTAATTTTTCCAGAAGAACAAATAAAAAAGCCTGTAATCTACAGAATGGCGATGAAACACAAAGTTGTGCCAAACATTAGAAGAGCAAATATAACAGAAAAAACTGGAGAAATGGTTTTAGAAATAAGTGGAAAAAAGGAAAATTTAGAAGCTGCTATTAAGTATCTAAAACGTTTAAAAATTAAAGTAGAACCTATTACAGGAGATGTAATCGAATAATTTAATATGGAGGAGGAGATAACATGGTAGAGCCTTTACTTAGTAAAGAAGAAATTTATAGGTATAGTAGACATCTTCTCATTCCTGAGGTGGGAATTAAAGGACAGAAAAAACTTAAGGCTTCCAAGGTATTAATAATAGGGATAGGAGGGTTGGGATCTCCTGTCTCGCTCTATTTAGCTGCGGCAGGGATTAGAAAAATTGGCCTTGTAGATTATGATCTCGTGGATGAAAGCAATCTGCAACGCCAAATCGTTCATTCCCATTCTACAATAGGTATGCTTAAAGTAGAATCCGCTACACAAAGATTAAAAGACTTAAATCCCTATGTAGAAATTGAAAGCTACCCTGTGCTCCTCTCTCGTGAGAATGTTTTAGAAATCATAGAAAAATATGACATAATCATAGACGGGACAGATAATTTCTCTACAAGATACTTAGTTAATGATGCTTGCTATTTTTTAGGTAAACCCTTAATATACGGAAGTATTTTTAGATTTGATGGGCAGGTTACAGTTTTTTATCCTAAGGAAGGACCTTGCTACAGATGTCTCTATCCAGAGCCACCACCACCTGGCACAGTTCCTTCTTGTGCCGAAGGTGGTGTTTTTGGGGTCCTTCCTGGAGTTATTGGGGCACTTCAGGCCACAGAGGCAATAAAAATTCTTTTAGGAATAGGCACTCCTTTAATTGGCAAGCTACTCCAATACTATGCTCTACAGATGGAATTTAGATATTTTAAAATAAAAAGAGATCCTAATTGTCCTCTTTGCGGAGAAAACCCGACGATAAAGGAATTAATAGATTATGAAGATTTTTGTGGAAGAGAACACTTAACTGTAGAGCCAAAGTATGAACTTTCTCCACAGGAATTAGCTAATAAACTTAAAAACTCTAAAGATCTTGTTATAATTGATGTCCGAGATCCCCATGAGTGGGAAATTTGTAGTTTGCCTGGATCAATTTATATCTCCCTTCAAGATCTCCCCTCAAAAATAGGAGAACTTGACCCTACTAAAGAATATGTAGTTGTTTGTAAGGTTGGTAAAAGAAGTTATTCAGCTTTGGAGCTACTCTTAGGAGCAGGTTTTAAAGCTTTTCATTTAAAGGGAGGGTTAAATGCCTATGCTAAGGAAGTAGATCCTTCTATGCCAATATATTAGTTGAATACCGGCTCGAGAGAGATCTTTTCAGAGTAAGCAAAGAATTTATCATTTATCACAACAAATACACCATATAGGTCTTTTATTTTTTCAGCTTTTGAAATAACCTTTTTGAAATCATTACTCTCTCTTAACAGATTACCAAAACTTGTAGCTAAGGCATCAGCTACTGCGGTATCCCTATGAACCACTGTTATAGCCTCTGCCTTCCCTAAGCTCAAACTGTGTCCAATTTTTCCTGAACTGGTACAAACACCGCAAGGTTGCAACTCCTTAGGAATAATTAAAGCAAGCTTCCCTGAAAAGACTGACTCCCCCGCATATATTAAAACTCTTGCTTCCCTTTTGAGATGTAAAAAAATATCCCCACCATTTTCCACAACTACCTCATGAGTAAAATTTTTCTGCAAAAGCGCCCTTCCTACTGCTTCTGCAATAGCTCCTGCCACAGCAGCCATGGGTCCAACACCTGCTACCTCTCCTGCATAAAGCATTTTTTTTACAACCTCAGGCGCTTCACTATCCATAGGTAATGGTTCTAAACTTTTCAAAAAAATCGGGTTTTTCAATATATACATCTCAAGAGGCCTTCTTATGTCTATAACCAATGAAAGGGTTTCCTCTACAAGCTCTTTCTCAGCCAACACTAAAAGGTCCGTTTGTTTATAAACAACTCGAAAACTTTTTAAAAGACTCTTAACTTGCGTTCTATAGAAAGGAATCCCTGCATACCTCATAAGGTTTTAATATCACTGCAACAAAATCTTGTCAACTCCTTCTGTCAAGTTCTTCAATTACAAAATTAATTATCCCTTCTTTAAAAGACCTTCTATAGCATGTCTTTGCTACAATTTTATTTAATCCTAAGCTATAGCCTAAGAAAGATATAAAGCTGCTCCTATTTTGTGTAAGGCTTGTAAAAGAATAAAACAAGAGCCTTGTCAATCTGAATTTATCCTGTATGATTAAGAGATATGGCAGGAAATAGTATAGGAGTTTTATTCAAAGTAACCACCTTTGGTGAATCTCATGGAAAGGCCTTAGGTGCCATCATTGATGGCTGTCCCCCTGGGTTAACTCTTACTGAAGAATACATTCAAGAAGAGCTTGATAAACGAAGGCCAGGAAAATCAACGGGTGAGAGTCCTCGTAAGGAAAAAGATAAAGTTGAAATTCTCTCTGGTGTTTTTGAGGGTCAAACAACCGGGACACCTATCGCCTTAATCATATATAATGTAGACCCTCAAAGTGGTGCCTATGAAGCTTTAAAAGAGGTTTTCAGGCCTGGGCATGCTGATTTTACCTATTTTATGAAATATGGCATAAGAGACTATAGAGGTGGAGGGAGAGCAAGCGGAAGAGAAACTGTGGCAAGAGTGGCAGCTGGGGCTGTAGCTAAAAGAATGCTTGAAGAATATGGGATTGAAGTTTATGCCTATACCATAAATTTGGGAGGAATAGAGGCAAAAGAAAGAGATTTAGCTTATATCTACCAAAACACTCTCTTTTGTCCTGACCCAGACGCTTATGAAAAAATGATGAAAAAAATAGAGGAAATCCTCAAAAAAGGGGATACCTTAGGAGGTATCGTAGAGGTCTTAGTAAAAAACCTTCCTGTTGGTTTAGGAGAGCCTGTATTTGATAAATTATCAGCAGATTTAGCGAAAGCTATATGTTCTGTTGGGGCGGTAAAGGGTTTTGAAATGGGAGCAGGTTTTAGGGTAGCTGAGCTAAGGGGTTCACAAAATAATGACCCTATAAGTAAAAAAGGCTTTCTTAAAAATGATGCTGGAGGAGTCCTTGGTGGTATTTCAACAGGGCAGGATTTAATAATACGGGTAGCGG
>JBKBRL010000061.1:0-5812 GCA_046292115.1 Caldimicrobium sp. | reverse complement strand
TCATAAGAAAGAGTTTGAGGAACTACCTCCCATTGATATTCTTTTTGCAGGAATTGAAGACCTTTATGAGAAAATTTTAGAAATAGCTCCCACCCCTACAACTATTTTATTACTTGGAGAAACAGGGACTGGAAAATCAGCAATAGCTAAAGCTATCCACTTCCTCAGCGGACGAAAAGGCCCTTTTGTAGAAATAAATTGTGCAAGCCTACCAGAAAACTTAGTAGAAGCAGAACTTTTCGGTTATGAAAAGGGAGCTTTCACAGGAGCTCTTAAAACCAAACCAGGCAAATTAGAGTTAGCTAAAGAGGGGACTCTATTTTTAGATGAAATCTCAGAAATGAACCTTGCTGTTCAAGCAAAATTTTTAAGGGTATTGCAAAATAGAACTTTTGAACGTTTAGGCGGTCTTGAAACCATTAAAACTAACGCAAGAATAATTACAGCAACTAATAGAGATTTAACTCATTTAGTAGCAGAGGGAAAGTTTAGAGAAGATCTTTTTTATAGAATTAATGTGTTAGCCCTTTATATTCCTCCTCTTAGAGAGAGAAAAGAAGCTTTCCCTAAAATTGTAGAATATATTATAAAACAAAAATGTGCTAAACTTAACCGCCAGTATAAACCTCTAAGCAAAAACTCTTTAGAAAAGCTCCTTACCTATCCCTTCCCTGGCAATATCAGAGAATTAGAGAATATCTTAGAGAGAGCCATACTTTTAAGCAAAGGAGATTTTATTGAAATCACTATAGAACCAACTTTTTCAAAACCTCCAACAAAATTTCAAAGCTCTTCTCAATTTAATTTAAAAGAATGGGAAAAAGAGTTAATTATTAAAGCTTTAGAAGATTCTAAAGGGAATAAACAAGAAGCAGCTAAAAAATTAGGAATTTCTCTAAGAACTTTATATAATAAACTAAAAGAATTCAATATTGAGTTTTAATTATAGCCTCTCATCCGTTTCCCTTTCCATATAGGTCTACAACTTCCATTTTCTCTTAATTGAATTTCTCTTGCGGTTCTCAAATTTTTTACTGATTTTGCTAAAATTACTAAGCCATAATCTTTAGAAAACAATTTGGCACCCTTAATTTCTACAGGATCTCCAATGTTAAAATCTGGTTTAATTTGATTAAAAAACCAATGGGGGCACAAAAATACTCTATACACTCTTTCATTTTTATAAATATTTAAATACACCATACCTTTTTTAGGTATTATTAGCTCTTTTATCTCGCCGGTAAGGGTTATTTCTGTATTTACATCATAAGCTTCTTCTAAAGTTTCTGCTAAAGCATTAAAATAGCCAAGCAAAATAAAGAAAAGACAAAAGATTAGATAAATCTTAGTTTTCATTTGGAATCTCTAAAAATTTTAAATTTTTGGGGTCCATTTCGCTACATCCGTCCTGATAACAAGGTTTTTCACAATGGCCTATATAACATCCTTTACTACTAAATCCTGAAGTATTTATAAAGGTAAACCATTTTTTTAATGTCTCTTTTTATAATCTCCTCTTTATATCCAATGTTTAATCATCCACTTTGTAAGGCTCATCCATGACCTATGTAGATCGCACTGGCATAGCTGTCAAATTTTTAAACACTGGTATAGTACTATTAGGATTTTTGATCACAAGTTAGCGTTGTAAAAAGTAATAAAGCAAAGCCTATTATTGTTACTAATTTGATCACATTCATACCTCTTCCCTCCTTATAAATATTCTTATTAAGCTTTTTTAATTTAAAGACAAGAGGGCCTTCTGCCCTCCTGTCTATTATATCTTTAAAACAAACATTTACCTCCCATACCATTCATAGGCTTAACGAGGCCTAACTGGCTTTCCCTTTTTCATACCATAAGGTATACCATACTCTTGAGCTTTCTTCTGAAGTTCAGTTTGTAATTGCGCCAAGGTAGCTCTTTTCTCTGCTATGGCCTTCCAATCCGGATTAGGCTGTAAAGTGAGAATTCTAATCTCTTCTTTTGTTTCCCAAATTTTCTGCCTTAAAGGCAAGGTTTCTTGATAAAATTTTAGATAAGCCTCTTTAGAAGGTGGATTTACAGACTGTGTTGCTATAGAACCAGCTCCTACCCCAAGCCCTACACCACCTTGCCCCCAAGCTTTGGAACCGCCATCCACCAATATACTCCCAAAAGTTAATCCACTCATTAAAACCCCTAAACCTAACACCTTTAAAACTCTCTCCTTCATCTTACCCACCTCCTTTTTTATTTTTTTGTAAAATTAATATTCAAGTTTTATGCCCAAATTTATTATTGATTAAAGATAGATTTCACAGCAGTAAATTCTCGCTCCTTTGCAAAAATTGCAAAATTTCTTTATAACATTTGCAATTTTTGCAATATATCTAATTTGCATCTTCAGGAAAGAGAGAGCTTTTTTGTTTTACAAAGACTGATTGAAAAGAGTTACTTTGCAACACTAAAACCAGAGCTTAACAAATCGAAGGACTTTGTAAAAAATTAACGAAGTAACAACGCAGTATATGTGCCATGTAATGAATGTTTGCCTGCTTCTTTAATTTTAACTTTTACTAAGGCGCCTATTAGGTCTACTCTTGGCGCTTCGAAATTAACCACTAAATTCGTAGTAGTTCTTCCTGTAAGCTTATTAGGATCCTTTTCACTTATTCCTTCTACCATTACCTCAACTTCTTTTCCAACATAACTTTTCATTATTTCTTCAGTAATGATTGCTTGCACCTCATGCACTTTTTTCAACCTTTTTTCTTTTATCTCTTCTGGTACTTTATCTTCAAATTTTGAAGCTGCGGTAAAAGGGCGATCAGAATACTTAAAAGAAAAAATCTCTTGAAAACATACCAATTTTAACATTTCTATGGTATCTTCAAAATCCTCATCTGTTTCACCTGGGAAACCTACGATTATATCTGAAGTTATTGCTATTTCCGGACATGCTGACCTTAATTTCTTAACTTTCTCTAAGTATTCTTCTCTGGTATATTTCCTGTTCATCTTTTTTAAAATCTTATTTGAGCCAGCCTGAAGAGGTAAATGGATGTGTTTGCATACCTTTGGATTTTCAGCAATTATCTTTATAAGCCTATCTGAGAGATCCTTAGGATGATTAGTTGTAAACCTAATTCGCCACAATCCATCAATTTCCGACAGTTTCTCCAAAAGAGCTACAAAGTCTATATTATTTGGTTCATTCTTCCCATAGGAATTTACATTTTGTCCAAGGAGAGTTATTTCTCGAACTCCTTCAACTTTTACCAAATTTTCTGCCTCTGCTAAAATATCTTCCAGGGGTCTGCTGATCTCCCTTCCCCTCACATAGGGCACAATACAGTATGAACAAAAATTATCACATCCTTGCATAATAGTTAAATAGGCCTTTACTCTTTTTTTGGAACTATCTTGAGAGATAAGCAATGGAAAATTAAAGTCCTTTTTTAACTCTGTTATAACGACTGGGTTTCTCTTTTTCTTTACCTCCTCAAGGGCCTTTCTAATCTCATAAAATCCTTGAGTCCCTAAAACTAAATCTAAAAAGGGAAACCTTTCTAATAACCTCTCCCCTTCTTGTTGAGCAACACATCCCATTGCCCCTATGATAACCTCTGGCTTTCTCTTTTTTAAATCCTTAAATCTTCCAATCTCACTATAGAGCTTGTGCTCTGGCTTTTCCCTAACAGAACAGGTATTAATTAAAATCAAATCAGCCTCTTCTGGAGCATTAACTGGAACATACTCATCTTTTAAGAGTAAAAAGACTTTTTCCGTATCATTTTCATTCATTTGACAACCAAAGGTTTTAACATAAACTTTTTTCATAGCAAAGAAAAATATAAATCATTTTATGAATTTTTACACCCTATAAGAACAGAGTGGAGAAGATGTATATAATTTTTCCACAAAAATTTGTGAAAAATGCACTATATCTTACAAAAAATCGTTGAGTTTTTTTGTGGAGGCTCTTTACTTGAAGTTCCTTTCAGCCTTTTATTAAATAATAAGACTTTATCTATTGTGTCTCAGATTGAGTCTCAGCCTCCTTAGAAGATGCTTCGGTATCTTTTGGGGATTCCTTTGTTATTTCTTCAGTAGCCTTTACCTCCTGCCTTCCTTCCTTTTTCTTTTTTTCAATAAATTCTTGAACTTTCTTTAATCTTTCACTTAATTTTTTGGATTTTTTAAAAGAGAGTTTTTCTTCAACTAATTCTATTATAGCTATATGGGAACCATCTCCTCTTCTTTGCCCTAATTTTATAATTCTTGTATACCCTCCCGGTCTATCCAGATATTTTTCTCTAAGTTCAGAAAATAGTTTTCTTACCACATCTTTGTCTTGAATAAAAGCTAAAGCTCGCCTTCTTGCTGCTAAATCTCCCTTTTTAGCTAAAGTTATCATTCTATCTGCATATCTTCTTAATTCCTTTGCCTTAGCCAATGTAGTGGTTATTCTCCCATGTTTTAACAAATCTCTTACTTGGTTTCTTAATAACGCAATTCTATGCTCGGTAGTTGATGTTAGCCTTCTGCTTAATTTTCTATGTCTCATTTTATTCCTCCTTAATGAAACTTCTCATTCATTTTATTACTTTAGGTGGCTTCCATTGTAGATCTTTCATCCCCAAATGGAGATTATACTGATGCAACTTTTCAACGATTTCATCTAATGATTTTTTCCCAAAACTTCTTATCTTCAAAAGTTCACTTTCTGTTTTTTGGACGAGCTCCCCTACATAATTAATACCAGCTGATTTTAAACAATTTAAAGCACGTCCTGAGAGTTCTAATTCTTCAACTGTCATATTTAAATAATTACAAATAGTTATGGGTTCTTTCTTAGGTGCCTCTAAGGTAAAAACTTCTTCTGAGAGAAATACCACTAATTGATCCACTAAAATTTTTACTGCTTGCAAAAGTGCATCTTGGGGATTGATCGTTCCATCTGTCCAAATTTCCATTGTCAGGCTATCATAATCACTACTCTTACCCACGCGAGCTTGCGAGACAGTATAATTAACCCTTGTTATTGGGGAAAACAGTCCATCTATTAATATAAGCCCTATTTCATTATTTTTGGTATATTCCGCAGGTGCATACCCCCTTCCCTTCTCTACTTTAACTTCCATTTTCAATTCTCCGCCCTCAGAAAGAGTAGCAATATGATGTTCTGGATTTACAACGATACCAATATCTGCAGGAACTTGAAAATCTCCTGCTTTAACTTCCCCAGGTCCTTTTTTTTCAAGTTTAAAAATAAAAGGGCCATCACCCTCCAATTTAAATCTTACTCCCTTTAAGTTGAGAACAATATCTGTGACATCTTCAATTACGCCTGGAAGAGACACAAATTCATGTGGCGCACCTTCTATACGGGCTTCCGTAATTGCATATCCAGGGATAGATGACAAAAGAATTCTTCTTAAAGAATTTCCTATAGTATAACCAAACCCTCTCTCCAAAGGCTCTATAATAAACTTTCCATAATAAGGGAATTGACTATCTTTATGTCTCCTAATACCTTGTGGCTTTATTAACTCAATAGGTTTTCTCATAGGATCTTTACTCCTTAAAATTTTGTTTCTTATCTGGAGTAAAACTCAATTATATATGCTTCCTGGATAGGAAGAGTTATATCTTCTCTTGTAGGCAATGCTTTAATTATACCTTTAAAATTATCTACATCTATCTCCAACCAAGAGGGCAATCCCCTTTGAACCCTAACTTGCAAATTTTCTTGAATTTGGGGATTATCCCGATATTTCTCTTTTAACTCAATTACATCTCCGGCTTTTACTAAATAACTAGGTATATC
>JBKBRL010000060.1:0-5817 GCA_046292115.1 Caldimicrobium sp. | reverse complement strand
CCTTTCCTGTGGAGGAACTGGCAAAACAAGTCTTATTAAATATTTAGCAGAAATTCTTTCTAAGGATTACAAAGTGGGCATTCTTTTAAGAGGTTATAAGAGGGATAGTAAAGGCTTTAGATGGGTACTAAAAGAAGGAGAATTGCTTACCTCACTTGAAGAAGCTGGAGATGAAGCTTTTATGCTTGCGAGGCTCCTAAAAGAAGTACCTAATATCACTGTGGCTGTATGTGAGGATAGATTCTATGGTGGATTAACTCTTTGTAAAGAAGCACAAATTCAAATCCTTCTTTTAGATGATGGTTTTCAACATAGAAAATTAGCAAGAGAGATTGACATAGTTCTGATAAAAAAAACAGACTTAAAGGATACTTTATTGCCCTTTGGAAAACTAAGAGAACCATTAAAGGCTCTTAAAAGGGCAGATGCCATCATTTTAACTTATCAAGAAATCTTTCCTATTGATTTTTCCTATGAAAATAAACCCCTTTTTAAGCTTTATAGAAAAAACTGGAAAATTATGCAAGATAAAAATCAGGAATTAGTTAATTGGCAAGATTATGAATTTATCGCTTTTTGTGGCTTAGGTGATAATGAGCAATTTTTAAAAACTCTATCCTCTCTCAAAATCAAAGTTAAAAAATTTATCTCCTTTCCCGACCATTACTCTTATAAAAACTTCAAGCTTCAATCAGAAGAAAAATATTTAACCACTTATAAAGATTATGTTAAATTATCTCCTTACCCTAATCTCTATTATCTCGATTTCCAGATAGAAATTCCAGGCCTTTACAAATTTATTACTTCCCGTTTAACCCCTTCAACTAAGCCTTCTTCTAAAATCCTCTCTTAACTACTAAAACGGGTTTATCCCAGAGATTTAGCACCTTTTCAGTTGTACTACCCATAAGAAGTCTTTTTAACCCTGTCTTTCCGTGAGACCCCATAATGATTAAATCTGCCTCTTCTTCTTTAGCTACATCTAAAATTTTTTCTTTAATAATACCTTCAAGAAGGATACTTTTTACTTCCAAATTCTTCTCTGTAAACTTCATTTTCATCTTTCTTAGGAATTCTTCCATTTCAAGTTTGATGTGCTCAACCACCTTTGAAATTTCTGCAAAGGTTTCATAAAATTCAATTGGAATTTCTACAACTGAAAGGAGAGTTATAGAACTTTTAAAATAAGTGGCAAAGTCAATAGCTCTTTGAACTGCCTCTTCTGAATATTTAGAACCATCAACAGGAACTAAGATTTTTTTAAAATTAAGCTTACTATTTTTAGGAATAATTAAAACATCTACAGGACTTAATCCTATTACTCTACTTGCTGTACTACCAAGTAGCGCCTTCTCAAAACCCCCTTTTCCACTTTTACCCATTACAAGAAGACCTATATCTTTAGCATAAACCATATCCACTATTTTGTTGGAAGGATCCCCCTCTTCTAATAGTAAATTAACTGAAATTCCCTCTTCTTCTGCTATGCTTTGTGCCTTCTTTAATATCGATTCAGCACCCTTCTTAAAAAGGTCTTTCATACCAATAAAAAGTGACAGAGCACTACTTACCTCAGAGGATACAGGAATCACATATTGGACAAAAACTTCAGCCTTGAGTTGTTTGCCCAAAAAAAGAGCATTTTTCAAGGCATTAAAACTCTCTTCTGAACCATCTATACCGACTAAAATCTTTTCATAAATGGGCATATACACCTCCTAAAATTAATTTTCCTCTCTTATTGGTTTATTTTAGAAAAATATTAATAAAAAGTCAATATTTTATAGAGAAGGAATTTTTTAAATAGCCTAACATATGTTTATAATTATCTGCATGCAGAAGGTCAAAGAAAAGATAATTCCTTTGCGATTATCTCTTGCCTTAAATCCTTTTTTATATTAAATTAACTTACTATGGGGCTTATACAAAAAAAGAGAGTTACCCGGGAAACAGACATATCAATAATTTTAGATTTAAGGGGAGACCTCTTAGAAAAAAGTAAGATTGCTACAAGCATTGGATTCTTAGACCACATGCTTGAGCTTTTCAGCTTTCATTCAGGAGTATTTTTTGAACTTCGCGCAGAGGGAGATATAGAAGTAGACTATCACCATTTAGTAGAGGATATAGGAATTACTCTCGGGATGGCAATAAATGAAGCCCTAGAAGATAGGAATAGAATAGCTCGATATGGTGAAGCCTTTATTCCTATGGAAGAGTCCCTTTCACAAGCTGTAATTGACCTTGCTAAAAGACCTTTTCTCCATTATGATGTAAAATTTCCTGTTGAAAAAATAGGCTCTTTTGACACCGAGCTTATTGAAGAATTTTTTAGAGCCTTAGTAAATAACGCCCTGTTTACACTCCATCTTAGGAATCTCTATGGGAAAAACGCCCATCATATAGCAGAAAGCCTCTTTAAAGCATTTGCCTATGCCTTTAAAAAGGCTATCACCCCGACCGAAGAAGAAGTTCTATCAACTAAGGGTATTCTATAAAGGAAATTTACTCCAAAAACATTTTGGGGATTTCATAATATTTTCGAGATTTTACTATAAAGTCTTTCCAGCTCTGTGGGATAAATTTTTTTAAAAGTTCTGTGGTATGAAAAACTACAGGGTAAGTCAAAGCTTTATCTAAGGAATGTTTAGCAGGCGGAAAGGGGATGACAATTAAAAAATAAAGGAAAGTTGTTAAAAGGGCTCCTTTAATCAACCCTAAAAGGGCTCCTAAGAGCCTGTCTCCAAAAGTAAGATGCATAATTTTAAGAAATAAACACAAAAGATAACCGAGAACGATAAAGGTTAAATAAATTAACAGAAAAGCCATAAAAAAGCTAATAAAAAGGAGTGCTTTAGGATGATGTATGAAAAAAGCTAATATAGGTTTAAGTTTAAGGGAAAGCCAACCAGAATAGAGGAAAGCAAAGAACATCCCCAGGAGGGAAAAAAAACTTTTGAAAAAACCAGAAAGGAAGCCTCTTATAACAAAGTAAAAAATGAAGCCAAAAGAAAGATAATCAAACCAAATCATTCAACAAACCAAAAGGTTTCTTCTTTTGTATCCTTTAGCCTTATTCCTAAGGAGCTAAGCTTTGCTCTTATTTCATCAGCTAAATTAAAATTTTTCTCTAATCTTGCTCGATATCTCTTTTTAATTAGCCTTTCTATCTCTGTGATCTCTAAACCTTTAAGTTTTAATTTTCTCTCCCGTTCTCTCTTAAAAAATTCCTGAGGATCCTCTTCAGCTATCCCCAAATACTTACCAGAATAACTTTGTAAACCTTCCCTTATTTCATTTAATAAAGTTACTTCTTCTTGACTTAAATCTTTATATCTATTTATAAAGTTATACAATTCACCTTCCAAGCTAAATAAATGACCTAAAGCTTGAGCAGTATTTAGGTCCTCTAAAAGTGAAGAGAGAAAGTTTTCTTTAAATCTATAATATGAGTCTGTTATTACACTTATTCTATTCCCGTTTGATTTATTCTCAGACTTTGCTTCTGCCCTCTTAATCCAATAAAGAGTTTCATATAATTTATATATTGCCTTCTCCATTTCCTTAATACTATTTTCAGAATAGTCTAAGGGAGAACGATAATGTTTAGAAAGCAAAAAGGCTCGTATAACTTCAGGATGATATCTTTCAAGAAGATGTGCTGTAGTTACAAAGTTTCCCAAGCTTTTGGACATCTTTTCACCATTTACCGTAATCAATCCATGGTGTATAAAAAATCTCACAAAGGGTTTAGAAGTAGCAGCTTCACTCTGTGCGATTTCATTTTCGTGATGGGGAAAGATAAGGTCTAATCCACCACCGTGTATGTCTATCGTTTCTCCTAAGTATTTTAAACTCATAGCTGAACATTCAATGTGCCAGCCAGGTCTTCCCCTGCCCCAAGGGCTTTCCCAATAAGGTTCAAAAGGTTTAGCAGCTTTCCATAATGCAAAATCTAAAGGGTTTTTCTTTTTTTCAGAGGGGTCAATCCTAACTCCGGCAAGTAAATCCTCCAGTCTTCTTTTAGAAAGTTTTCCATAGGAAGGAAATTTATCTACTGAAAAATAAACATCTCCCCCACTTTCATAAGCATATCCTTTCTCTATAAGCCTTTGAATTAATTCTATCATTTCAGGAATATGTTCACTTGCCTTGGGCTCATAAGTAGGTTTTTTAACTTTTAACTTTTCCATCTCTTCTTGATACTCACGGGTATATTTTTCTGTTAGGTCCTTCCAGTAAATACCTTCCTTATTAGCACGATTTATGATCTTGTCGTCTATATCAGTTATATTTCTAACATAGATAACCTCATAACCTAAATTAGTTAAAGTTCTAACAAGTACATCAAAGATCACTGCACTTCTTGCATGGCCCAAATGAGAAGAATCATAGGCAGTAATTCCACAAGCATACATAGTCACCTTAGGAGGATTTAAGGGTTTAAATACTTCTACTTGTCCTGTAAGGGTATTATAAAGACGCAAATTCATAGTTGTATCAAGGTTTCTCTATAAGGGATTCAAAAATTTTATAGGCCTCTTTTTTAAGCTTGGAGTTTTCCCAGTGAAAGACAGGAATTTTTTTGGCTTCTGCTTGAAGAACAAAAGTATCTTCAGGCAGAAAGGCAAGTAGATTTAATTGATACTTTTCTGCTATATCTTTGGCATAACTTTTTAACTCCTCTGGTAAATTTTCGGGGCAGCGATTTACAATCATCCAAAAATGATTAACGCTGATTTGCAAACTTTTAATAAGCTCTGCAATTCTTCCAACGGTCATAATCCCTCTATGGGAAGCATCAGAAACTATAATAAGGTGTTCCATTTGGAGAAGATTTAGCCGTGATAGATGTTCCATTCCTGCTTCATTGTCAATTACTAAATAATTATAGGATTGCATTAGTTTCTCAATGGCTTGAGAGAGAAAAGAATGAGCTGCGCAATAACATCCAGGTCCTTCAGGTTGTCCCATCACTATAAGGTCATAGCCTCTCCCCTCAATGATAGCTTGATGAAGGCGCATCTCCACATAATCATACCTTGCCATACTATCAGGCACACTTTTTCTTAACTCCTCTTTTATTTCTCCTAAGGTGATATATACTTCTTCTCCCAAAAGCTCATTTAAATTAGCATTTGGATCAGCATCTACAGCTAATATTGGCTTTAAACCTTTATCTAAGAGAAAATTGACTAAAAGCGCAGAAAGTGTGCTTTTTCCAGTTCCTCCCTTTCCTGCAAAAGAATATCTCACTGGCATAGTTATCCCTTTTTCTTTTTATCTAAAAAAAGTTTATAGGTATAGGAATCTACTAAGGCTTGACAACTTGCCTCTAAGATATCTGTAGATACCCCTACTGTTCCCCATTTATGACCTTTTGCCTTAGAAAGTATAAATACTCTCACTTTAGAGGCAGTTCCTGGTAGACCTGGCAACACTCTCACCTTGTAATCCTCAAGTTCCATCTCCTTAATAGAGGGATAAAATCTCTCTAAGGCTTTGCGTAAAGCATTATCTAAAGCATTCACAGGGCCATTTCCAAGAGCTGCTGTATGTTCTACTTCTCCTACACCAGGTGGTACCCGCACTAAAACTGTTGCCTCTGCCTGTGAAGTATCCTTATGCTGTTTCTGATCAAAAACTTTATAACTTAATAATTCAAAATACTGTTTTGGTTCTCCCATAAGTTTGTAAATTAAAAGCTCTAAAGAAGCTTCAGCTGCTTCAAATTCATACCCTTTAGCCTCAAGTTTTTTAATTTCTTCTACAATCTTATTTACTAAAGCACTTTCTGTATCGAGCTCTATACCCAAT
>JBKBRL010000059.1:0-5851 GCA_046292115.1 Caldimicrobium sp. | reverse complement strand
AGATCCTGAAGAGCTTCTTTTTGAAAAAAAGAAGATTGCAGAAGAAATTTATGCTAATTGGAAAGACTATTTATTAAGTCAAAAAGATTTTATCCAATTATTAAGAGAATATGAAGCCTCTGTTCTTAGAGCAAACTATTTTATGGAAATTTATAAAAGTTTTGAAGAGTGCTTCATTTGTTCCGTTCTTGAAAATAAAGGCTGTTGTAAAGCAGGGTTAGAAAATGAAGTAACTGTAAATATTATTTTAATTAACTTTTTTTTAGAAAAAGAAATACCATTAGAGAGAGAAATTGGTAAAAGATGTTTTTTTGTGGGATCAAGAGGGTGTAAGCTCTTTGCAAGGCCTTATTTATGTAGAGAGTTTTTTTGTAATAGGTTAAAGCAGAAGTTTACACAAGAAGAATATAAAGAGATTTCTCAAGCTATAGCTCAGGAATTAACTTTACTTTATACTCTTTGCGATTATATTAAAAAGGAAATGATTTTTTTGACAGGTGAGTTTGTTTATGAACTTGATATAACAGGCTATAGTTAAAGAAGGAGGAATTTTATGAAAACTAAGTTAATAGTTATTATATATTCAATTTTCATATTAATTGGATGTGCCAAAAAAGAAGTGCCACCACTTGTTGATAAACCAAAAGAGGTTATACCACAAGTTGAGAAAAAAAGAGAGGAAATAACCACTGTTATACCAAAGAAAGAAGAAAGCAAAGATTTAGCCCAAATTTTAGGGGAGGAGAAAGGGATAATTGAAAGTACTAAAGAGGATAGAGGAAAGTGGAAATTGTATGGAAGGTCGACACCTCCCCTTTATGCAATATTCTTTGATTTTGATGATTATAGCATTCGGGCAGACATGTGGGATCGAATTAGGGAAAATGTGAAATTTCTTTTAGAAAGGCCAAATTTAGTAGTAGAACTTCAGGGCAATTGTGATGAAAGAGGAACTAATGAATATAATTATGCCTTAGGGATGAAAAGGGCCTTAGCGGTGAAAAATGTTTTAATAAAGTTAGGTATTGATGAAAATAGAATTCAAGTTATAAGTTTTGGAGAAGAAAAACCTCTTTGTAAAGAAAGTGACGAGTCCTGTTGGGCTATAAATCGAAGAGTTGATTTTGTAATAAAATAATTAAGGAGGAGTGGAAATGCTAAAAAGTTTTTTATTGTTTTTAATTGTTCTTTTTATCACTTTTTCATATACTCAAGCACAGAATATAGTAGAACCTATAAAGATTGGGGTAATAGATATTAATAGAGTCATTAATACTTCTAAATATGGCCAAGAGGTTATGGAAAAGCTTCAGAAAAAATACGAGGAAATACAGGCAAAAATAGATGAAAGAGTGAAAGAACTTGAAGCCTTAAAAGAAGAGATAGAAAAAAAGGGAGCTTTGTGGTCTCAAGAACAAAGAGAAAAGAAACAAAGTGAATATCAAAAAAAACTGAGAGAATTAAAAGCACTTCAAGAGGATGCACAATTTGAGATGCAAGAATATGAAAGAAAGCTATTAGACCCCATTTTCAAAGAATTAGAAACTATAATTAAAAATTACGTTGAAAAAGAGAAGTACGACCTAATAATGGAAAAGAGCCAGCCAGGAATATATTATGCTTCCCCTAAGATAGACCTTTCTCCAATTATAGTTGACCTTTTTGATAAACATTATGAAGAAACAAAAGGAAAAACTACACAAAGCACAATTAAATCAGATCCCACAAAGACAAAAGAGCCTACAAAAGCTGAAACACCAACTAAAAAATAAGATTGGCTACTTCCTTTCTCTACCTTATAGGAGATATAGGAGCTACTTTTTCAAGATTGGCTCTTATTAATCTATACACAAATGAAATTTTAGAAGTCAGATTTTTTGAGAATAAAAATTTTTCTCATTTAGAAGAAATAATCGATAAATATTTTATTGAAAGAGAAAATAAGATTGAATCTTCATTTTTAGGTCTTCTTCTTGGTGTAGCTGGTCCAGTTATAAAAAATAAAGTAAAGATAACTAATTTAGGGTGGAATATTGATGCAGAGCGCTTAAAGAAAAAATTTAAATTTCAAAGGGTTATTTTAAAAAACGACCTTTACTT
This sequence comes from Caldimicrobium sp., assembly GCA_046292115.1. Lineage (GTDB taxonomy): Bacteria > Desulfobacterota > Thermodesulfobacteria > Thermodesulfobacteriales > Thermodesulfobacteriaceae > Caldimicrobium. Next base: position 3,751 of record JBKBRL010000059.1, on the reverse strand, counting down.
ATTGGCAGGAGCAATTGAAAGATTAAAGAAAGAAGATCTAAAACAAATAAAAGAGGGAGAAGAGCTTAAAAAGTATCCAAGAGCCTTTATTTCCGTAGGAACAGGGCTTGGTATATCTTTTTTAATTTCCAAAAATCCCTTAAAAATACTACCTTCAGAGGGAGGGCATAGTCCTCTTTCTTTTTGGGAAGAAAAATCCTTTTTTCATTATTTAAAAGAGCGGAAGAAAGATTTTGTTTGGGAAGAAGTACTTTCTGGAAGGGGTCTTGAAAATTTATATGAATATTACTTTGGGGAGAGAAAAGAAGCTGAAAAAATCTCAGAGGGAGCAAAAAAGGGGCGGGAAAAAGAGAGATTTGTTATAAAAAAATTTTTTGAGTTATTGGGAAGAAAATGCTATGAAGTAGCAGTTATGATAGAGCCTTTTGGGGGAATGTATTTAGCAGGTGGTGTTATAAAAGCTCTTTTGGAATTTTTAGAAGAGGATGAATACAAAAGTAGCTTTCTTTATAACTTTTATTTTTCAGAACGCCTGAGGAACTTATTGGAAGCTCTACCTATCTATGCCATTTCTCATCCTTTTCCAGCTCTTTTAGGAGCAGAGACCATTCTCCGTAGCCTACAAAAGTGACTTTCCTTATACTTTCTTCTAAATACTCTAATTGGATTTCCAGATAGTCATTTACCGGAATTTCATTTAATTTCTCTGCCCATTCTATAAGGAGGATGTGAGAAGTAAGATATTCCCAAAAAAAGAGTTCATAAGTGGCGGAGGGGTCAATTCTATATAAATCTATGTGGAGTATAGGATATATTCCTTCATAGAAATTTAATAAAGTAAAAGTGGGGCTTGTAATGAATTGATCTTCACTTACTTCTAAGCCTTCACAGATCCCTTGTATTAGGGTAGTTTTGCCAGAGCCTAAATCACCGAAAAATAAAAGCAAGTCTCCAGGTTTTAAAAATTTTGCCAGCCTATGACCAATTTTTCTTGTTTCATCAGGAGATTTGCTTATTATTTCCAGAGCTTGTTACTCCTTTCCCAGAATTAAGAGGAAAGAGTTTTTTTCATAAATTAATTCCTCTAAGGTTTTTATTAAATCCTTTGTGGAAATTTTTTGGATTTGTTCTTGATATTTTTCTGTAAAGTCCCAACCTAAACCTAAAACTTCGTTGACAGCCATATCTTCCGCTTTAGCTAAATTACTCTGAAGTGCCATTCTATATTTACCTAAAAGTCTATTTTTAGCTCTATCTAAGTCCCTTTCTGAAAATTTTTCTTTTTTAATTTTTTCAATTACTTCATAAAATCCTGAAATTGCAGCCTCTTTTTTCTCAGGGGCACAGGCTAAATAAAAAATTAAGGCCGAGCTTTTAGGGTAAAAAAGAAGGAAGGAGGTTACAGCGTAAGCTAAGGACCTTTCATCTCTTAAAATTCTAAAGAGAGGTCCATCTTGACCAGAAAGGGCACTATTTAAAACCTCTAATAATGCTCTTTTTTCTGAAAATAGCCCAGGGCCTCTAAATCCCAAGAGGATTTGCGTTTGAAAACTCTCTTTAGGTACTACTTTGCTTGAGGCTTTAACTGGAGGTGGTGCTTTCTCCTCAACAAGAGAGATTTGACTTCCCTTCCATTGAGGAAGAAGGTCTTTTAGGTATCTTTTTACTTCTTCACTATCAAAGTCACCTACGATAACCAGTTTTCCCCTTTTTGGGTCAACAAATTTACTATAAGCCTCTTTTAAAAGCGTGCTGTTAAAGGTTAGATAAAATTCCTTTGAGCCTGCTAAATTTAATCCATAGGGATGATCGGGATAGAAGGCCTTTAGAAATTCTTTAAGCGCTAAGGAGAAGGGCTGATCTTCCTGTTGATAGAGAAGGGAGAGAAGCTCTGGCCTGGCCTTTTCTATTTCCTCATCACTAAAGGTAGGATTTAAAAGGATATCCATAAAAAGGTCAAGTATGGTAAAAAGATGAGAAGATAGAGTTAAGGCTTTAAGACCAAAGGTATTTCTTCCTGTAAAGCCTTGAATAGAAGCACCTAATCCTTCAATTTTTTGGGAAAGCTCCTCAGCTTTATAATTTTTGGTGCCCCGTGTCCAAAGTAAGGCTAATGCTTGGAAAAGTCCATTTGTGTGCTCCTCTTCAAACCTTACACCCCCTGGAAAGGCAAGGGTAATTCCAACAGTTGGAACGCCTTTTTTTGGATATAAAATAACCTTAAGACCATTTTCCAACTGCAAAATCTCCACAATTTCTTTCTGGGATTTTTTCTTTAAAAGCTCCTCTAAGACCTCTTCACCAAAAAGTGCTTTTTCGGAAAGAAAAACTACCACTAATTTATCTTCTCTTAGCCATTTTTTGGCAACTTCTTGGATGTCCTTAGGTGTTGCTCTTTCAATTTTTTCTTTATACCAAAGTATATCTTTATAGGAATTTCTTAAAAGCTGAAAAGTAGCCATTTGTCTTCCAAGCCCTTCTGCTGTTTCTTGTGAATAAATAAAGGAAGAAAGAACTTTATTTTTTGCCCTCTCTAACTCCTCAAAGGTTGGTCCAGATTTCTTTATTTCTCTTACTAAGCGAATAACTTCTTCTAAGAGAGATTTAAAATTTTTGCTGTCTCCTTTGCCATAAATTTCAAAGAGTCCTGGGCCATCTGGTGTAAAAGCTGAGGTAGAAATACTTTTAACTAACTGCTTCTCTCTCTTAAGTTTAAGAGAAAAAAGTGAAGATTCTCCATCTCCAAGTAGGGCAGCTAATAAATCTAAAAGTGGTGCTTCATCACTATTTATGGAAGCTGCTGGAAAAGAAAAGGCAAAATAACTTTCTCTTACAGGTCTTTCAATCCACTTAAGAGTAGGTTTAGAAGTATAGGTTTCATCCGGAAAGGAGACCTTTTTTAGTTGCCTCTTTGGTAAGTCTGAAAAATATTTTTCTAAAAGAGGATCTATCTTTGCATGATTAATTTCTCCTGAGATGACTAAAACCATATTTTCAGGGCTATAGAAATGATTGATAAAATAAAAAAGATCGTCTCTTTTAAATGAGCGAACTGTGTTTTCATAACCAATAATAGGTCTTTTATAGGGATAGGTACGGTAAGAGGTTTTCATAAGTTCTTCAAAAAGAACGATCATAGGATTATCTAAACGCATTTTCATTTCTTCAACAACAACTTCCTTTTCTCGCTCAAGTTCTTGTGGATCGAAATAGGGGCGAAATACCGCTTGTGAGAGCACTTCAAGAGCAGTAGGTAAAATATGGTCTGGCCCAACTATATAGTAACAAGTTAAATCATAGGAAGTAAAAGCATTTATGTAGCCCCCTTGTTCTTCAATCTTTCCTGCAACTTCTCCGGGAGTTTGTCCCTCTCCTCCTTTAAATATCATATGCTCAATTAAATGTGTGATTCCAGCAACCTTATCTCCTTCATACTTGCTTCCCACCTTTACACAAAGATATACCGCTACAACCTTCTCACCCTCTTTAGGAACTAAAAGTACTTTTAGCTTAGAGGGCAAGGTTTTCTCTTGAACTTTCTCTATAATTAAATTTTCTGCTGTGAGTCCCTTATCCATAAAAATTCCTCCAGTAAGGATGATTATGATGAGGAAATAAATTAAGAACTTGGAAATCCTAAAAAAGGAGTGATAAAAAATTTTTGCCATTTTTACATAAAGTTACATCAATTAATCTGAGTATAACATATTTTGAAAAAGAGCCAACTCCTATACAAAAAGATTTAGGCAAG
>JBKBRL010000058.1:0-5891 GCA_046292115.1 Caldimicrobium sp. | reverse complement strand
GTAAATTTTTTTCATACTAGGAGGGAAAATTTACTTAAGCAATATGAAGAATTATTGACAAAGAAAAAGGAAGCAGAGGCGAAATATTTAGAATTACAGGAAAAAATAAAAAATCTAAAAAGTGAGGCAGAACGTATTTATCAAAGTTATATTGAGCTAGGTATGAGAGAAAGGGAAAGAATAATTGAGGAAGCAAAGCTTCAGGCAGAGCGTATAAAGGAGCAAGCTCAAATTTATATTGCTCAAGAAATTGAAAAAGCTAAGGAGTTGTTGAAATATGAACTTGCAGAGGAATCAGTAAAATTAGCAGAAGAGATTTTGAGAAAATCTATTACACCAGAAGATCAAAGAAGATTGGTAAAAAATTTTATTGAACAACTTAAAGGGAGGAGTTTAAATTGAGGGCTTTAGCAGTTGCCTTAAAGTATGCTAAGGGTTTATTTATTGCAGCTAAAGAGTTAAACAAAGTAAAAGATTTAGGAGAGGAGTTGCGATCTTTTTTGAATTTTTTAAAAGAAAATAAGGAGGTTTTGCAAGTTTTACAGAGTCCAGTATATCCTCCAGAGATCAAATTGGAAATTTTAAAGGAGATAGTGAAAGTATACCAATTATCTCCTGAGATTGAGAAATTTATGAGTCTTTTAATTGAGAGAAGGCGTATTCAATACATTGAAGAGATTGTATTTATGTATCAAGTACTTTGGGATGAGGAAGAAGGTATAGCTCGTGGAGAAGTTTATTCACCTTATCCTTTAAGTGAAGAGGAAAAGAGGGATTTAGAAGATGTTTTACAAAAGCAGTTAAACAAGCAGGTCCTTTTAGAGGTAAAACATGCACCAGAACTTTTAGGAGGGTTAAAAGTGAAAATTGGTGACTATGTATGGGATGGGAGTTTGAAAAGTCAACTTGAAAAATTTAAAGAAATAATTATAAAGGGGGTATAAACTTATGGAAGTAATTAAAGCACAAGAACTTAGTGATCTAATTAAGAAGCGCATTGAAGAATTTGAAAAAAAAATAGATTTAGAGGAAATGGGGGTTGTAATCTCTGTGGCAGATGGTGTAGCCCGTGTTTTTGGTTTGAGAAATTGTGAATATATGGAATTAATTGAATTTCCTGATAGTGGTGAAATTGGTATAGCTTTAAATTTGGAATTTGATAATGTAGCCATTCCAGTTATGGGTGAGTATACTAAGATTAAAGAAGGAGATGTGGCTAAAAGAACGGGGCGTGTGGCTTCAATTCCTGTTGGTGAAGGTGTTTTAGGTAGAGTAATTGATCCTATGGGTAGACCTCTTGATGGAAAGGGGCCTATTGAGGCCAAGGAATATCGCCGTATAGAAATTAAAGCCCCAGGTATTATTCAAAGGAAGCCTGTTCATGAACCTATGTATACCGGGATCAAAGCAATCGATGCAATGACACCTATTGGAAGAGGTCAAAGAGAGTTAATTTTAGGGGATAGACAAACAGGTAAAACAGCAATAGCAATAGATGCCATTTTAGCACAAAAAAATACTGATATATATTGTATATATGTAGCCATAGGGCAAAAGAAATCTACAGTGGCTCAGATAGTAGAAATTTTAAGAAAATATGGCGCTATGGAATATACCACAGTGGTTGCAGCTTGTGCTTCAGACCCAGCGGCACTCCAATGGATTGCTCCTTATTCTGGATGTGCTATTGGAGAATATTTTAGAGATACAGGAAGACATGCATTAGTGATTTATGATGATCTTTCAAAGCAAGCAGCAGAATATCGTGAAATTTCTTTACTTTTGAGAAGACCTCCAGGTAGAGAGGCTTACCCTGGAGATATTTTTTACAATCATTCCAGGTTACTTGAGAGAGCAGCAAAGCTTGATGATCAATATGGAGGTGGATCCCTTACAGCGTTGCCTATCGTTGAGACTTTACAGGGTGATGTCTCAGCCTATATTCCTACAAATGTTATTTCAATTACAGATGGACAAATTTACTTAGAGCCAGGTTTGTTTTTTGCTGGTATTAGACCAGCTATAAATGTAGGTTTGTCTGTGTCCCGTGTAGGAGGTGCTGCTCAAATTAAGGCAATGAGACAAGTTGCAGGAAGGTTGAGGCTTGAGCTTGCACAGTATAGAGAACTTGCTGCCTTTGCACAGTTTGGTTCTGAACTTGATAAGGCAACGCAGAGAGTACTCCATAGAGGAGAGAGATTAGTGGAAATACTAAAACAACCGCAATATCAACCTTTACCGGTAGAGAAGCAAGTATGTATTCTCTTTGCTGGAACGAGAGGATTTTTAGATGAAATGCCACTTGAAGTGCTTGCTCAATATGAGAAGGAGCTTTATGATTTTATAGAGAGGAAATATCCAGAGATTTATCAAGAGATTAGAGAAAAGAAAGAAATTTCACCTGAGCTTGATGAAAAGATGCGGAAAGCATTAACTGAATTTAATGAAGAATTCAAGAGAGCAAATAATATTGAACCTGTGCCTGTGCCCTAAGGTGAGGAGGTTAAAATGCCCAGTTTAAGGGATTTGAGAAAGAAAATTGATGCGGTAAAGAAGATAGGCCAAATTACTAAAGCTATGAATATGGTAGCTTCAGCAAAGCTTCGCGGTCTTCAACAGAGATTAGAGGGATTTAGGCCTTATGCAGCCAAATTTGATGAAATTATAGCCCAACTATTAAGTGTTCCAGGTTTAAATAAGGATAGAATTCACTATTTAAGAGTAAAAGAGCAAATAAAAAAAATTGGGATTATTTTAATTACAGCTGATAGAGGTTTATGTGGTGCTTTTAATAGTAACTTAATTAGAGAAGCAGAAAATTTAATGAAAAAATTTCGTAGAGAGAATAAGGATGTAGAGTTTATATTGGTAGGGAAAAAGGGTATTTCCTATTTTAAGAAAAAGGCTACCGTTAGGGAGGCTTATGGAGATATTATGGTAAGAGTTTTAATGCAGGATGCAAGAAGAATAGCAAGGTCTGCTATGAATGCTTTTCTTGAAGGGGATTGGGATGAAGTATATTTGATTTATGGGTATTTTATTAATGTAGTACGTCAGGTGCCAAAGATAGAAAGATTTTTACCATTACAGTTTGCGTTGAGTGAGAAAAAATCTTCTATTGTTTATTCTTATGAACCTGAACCGGAAGAGCTTTTACCGCAATTAATACCACTTTATCTTAGCGCAAAAGTATTTGCAGCAATGCTTGAGACAGCGGTAAGCGAGCAAGCAGCGCGAATGACCGCTATGGACAATGCAAATCGTGCTTGTAGTGATATGGTGAAGCAGTTAACTTTATTATATAATAAGGTAAGACAAGCCAGCATCACCAAAGAATTGATGGATATAGTAGGTGGTGCTGAAGCTATTAAAGGTTAAAAGGTTAATAGGTTATAATATAAAGGGGGGATAGATGTATGGCTGAAGAGAAAGTATTTGGAAAAATAGTTCAAATAATGGGAACGGTGGTAGACGTAGAATTTCCACCTGGGAAAGTTCCGAAGGTTTTAGAAGCTTTAAGAGTTACTAATCCTATGATTGATAATAGAGAGTGGAATCTTGTGCTTGAGGTAGCACAACAATTAGGTGATAATGTGGTAAGGTGTGTGGCAATGGATTATACTGATGGCTTGAAAAGAGGGCAACCAGTTTTAGCTACTGGTGGACCCCTTCTTGTTCCAGTTGGGCGGGCTACTTTAGGAAGGATAATAAATGCTGTAGGTGATCCTGTGGATGAAGCTGGACCAATTCAAACTGATAAATATTATCCTATCTTTAGACCGGCTCCACCCTTAACTGAGCTTGATGTGCAAATTAAGGTATTAGAAACTGGAATTAAAGTATTTGACCTTTTAATTCCTTTCCCTCGTGGTGGAAAGATGGGAACCTTTGGTGGAGCAGGGGTAGGAAAAACAGTTGTTATGATGGAGATGATTCATAATATCGCTATGGAACATGGAGGAATTTCAGTGTTTTGTGGTGCTGGAGAGAGAACTCGTGAAGGAAATGAGTTATATCTTGAGATGAAAAAATCAGGAGTTATTGACAAGGCAGCATTAGTGTATGGGCAGATGAACGAGACTCCTGGGCACAGAGCAAGAGTTGCTCATACTGCGGTAGCCCTAGCAGAGTATTTTAGAGATGAAGAAGGACAGGATGTATTGCTTTTTATAGATAATATTTATCGTTTTACTCAGGCGAACCAAGAGGTTTCTGCTCTACTTGGTAGAATGCCCTCAGCAGTGGGATATCAACCGACCTTAGCTACAGACATTGGAGCACTCCAAGAAAGAATTTGTTCAACTACGAAGGGATCTATTACCTCTGTACAGTGTGTGTATGTTCCTGCAGATGACTTAACAGACCCAGCACCTGCTACAACTTTTGCGCACTTAGATGGAACAGTGGTTCTTTCCCGTCAAATAGCAGAGCTTGGAATTTATCCAGCAGTGGATCCTCTTGATTCACAATCAAGAATTTTAGACCCTAATGTGGTAGGTTGGGAACATTATAGCGTTGCTCGTCAAGTGCAACAGGTCTTACAGAGGTATAAAGATTTGCAAGATATTATTGCAATTCTTGGAGTGGAAGAGCTTTCAGAGGAAGATAAGATTATAGTTTCTCGTGCAAGAAAAATTCAAAGATTTCTATCTCAGCCTTTCCATGTTGCTGAGCAGTTTACTGGGCTTGCCGGAAGATATGTGAAACTTGAGGATACCATAAGGGGATTCAAAGAAATTCTTGAAGGAAAACATGATGATTTACCTGAGCAAGCCTTTTATATGGTGGGAACCATTGAAGAGGCAGTGGAGAAGGCGAAGAAATTGCTTGAAGGTTAAGGGGGCCTTATATGGCAAGAATTTTTCTTGAAGTTATAACACCAGAACGAGTGGTGGTTCAAGAAGAAGTAGATATTGTTACAGCACCGGGCGTGGAGGGTGAATTTGGCGTCTTAGCCCATCACGCCCCCATGGTTGCAGCCATAAAAATAGGGCCTCTGAGATATAAAGTTGGAGATAGAGAGGACTGGTTGGCAGTAAGTGGTGGTTTCTGTGAAATTTCTCAAAATAGGATAACCTTTTTAGTGGAAGCAGCTGAAAGGGCTTATGAGATTGATGTGGAGAGGGCACTGAGAGCTAAAGAGAGGGCAGAAAAAAGGATCCAAGAGTATCACGCAAAAATTGCAGAAATTGATTATGCAAGAGCAAGAGCTGCACTTCAAAGAGCCTTGACAAGACTTTATGTCGCTGAAAGAGGAAAAAGAGGACGTGCTTAAGTTCTTGTTATCGTGCAAGAAAATTCGTTATTTCATTACAAAAAGGAATTAAGAAAAAAATTTAAAGAACTAAGAGAAAGGTTACCCCTTGAGGATTGGATAGAAAAGTCCCGTGTAATATGTAGACTTTTTCTTAATTCCTCTTTTTACCTGCAAGCAAAAAAAATAGCTTTTTATCATTATGTAAATAAAGAAGTAAATGTTAATTTTATTTTAGAGAAAGCCTTTAAGGAAAAGGAGGTTTATTTTCCTCGGTGTCATTTAGAGGAGAGAAAGTTAAGTTTTCATAAAGTTGAGGACCTCTCGGAATTAATACCTGGCACCTTTGGAATTCCCGAGCCAGAAATAAAGAAACCCCAAATTACACCTCAAGAATTAGATCTTATTTTAGTTCCAGGTCTTGTCTTCGACTTGAACAAGTTTAGATTAGGCTATGGTAAAGGATTTTATGATTCCTTTTTAAAAGAAACAAAGGCTGTAAAAATTGGGGTTGCCTTTTATGTTCAAGTAATAGATAATATTCCAAGGGAACCACACGATGTTAAAATGGATTATCTTCTTACAGAAAAAGGCATTTTTTAACCTTGACATTTGGGAAAAAATTTCTATGATTTAT
>JBKBRL010000057.1:0-5911 GCA_046292115.1 Caldimicrobium sp. | reverse complement strand
ATAGAGGGAATTTGGCACAGAGGTAACCTTCCCATATTAGTTGGAGGCACTGGGCTCTATCTTAGAGTTTTTGAGTATGGTCTTTTTGAAGTAGAAATAAAACAAGGTCTACGAGAAGAGCTAAGGAAAAGGGCTGAGAGGAATTTAGAAGACCTTTATGAAGAATTAAAGGAACTGGACCCCCTTTATGCTACACGAATTCATCCCCACGATAAAGTGCGTATCCTTAGAGCTCTTGAGGTTATCTATTCCACCGGAGAACCTTTTTCTAAACTTCAGGAAAAGACCCCTTTTTTTGGTAATAAAAGATATTCCCTTTTAAAAATCGGGCTTTATCTTCCTAAGGAAGAACTTTATGCTAAAATTGAAAAAAGAGTTATAAAAATGGTAGAAAAAGGCTGGTTAAAGGAAGTAGAGGATTTAAAAAAAATTTTTGGCAGTAAAATTTTTGCCAAAATAAAAGCAATAGGATACAGGGAACTTTTGGATGTTCTTGAAGGAAAAATAAATTTAGAAGAAGCTATTAAAAAGATCCAGAAGAAAAGCAAGGAGTATGCTAAACGACAGCTAACTTGGTTTAAGAAAGAAAAGGATATTTTGTGGTTTCAACCTATGGAACTTGAAAGAATTAAGGTAGCGGTAAGGGATTTCTTGGTTTAAGGTTAGAACAATGGAGAGTATGACAGGCTTTGGCAGAGGTTTTGTTCAGCTTGAAAATTATCAAATTTATTGTCTCGCAAAATCTGTAAACCATCGTTTTTTAGAAATAAATCTTAAACTTCCTAAGAGATATATACTTATGGAGGAACGGATAAGAAAGAGAGTAGGGGAGCTATTTAGTCGAGGAAAAATTGAAATTTTTATTAAGATTTATGGTTTTTTCCCTCAAAATAGGGAAATTTACTTTGATTTAGAATTGGCAAAGGGGCTAAAAGAAAGTCTACTAAAAATGAAAGAAAGCCTTGAGTTGGCAGGGGATATAAGTCTTGCTGAGATAATTCAATTCAGAGAGATTATTTTGATAGAAGATAGAGAAGAGGATTTAGAAATACTCTGGGAAGAGATAGAACCAGCTTTAGAGATGGCTCTATCCGAGTTAAAGGAATCAAGAATAAAAGAAGGGAATTTTCTTAAAGAAAAAATACAGGAATATTTACAAGCCATTGAAAAGATATGGGAAGAAATTTCAGCTTTAAAAGAGAGGATTAGAGAATTAAATCTCAAAAAAATGAGAGAGCGTATAGAAACTCTTTTAAAGGAATTTCATAGCTCCTTAGATGAGGGAAGACTTTATCAAGAGATAGCTTTTTTCTTAGATAAGATGGATTTTAGCGAAGAATTAGATAGATTGAAAATTCACATAGCTTCAGCGAAAGCACTCCTTGAAACCCCCTCTTCTGGAAAGAAATTAGATTTTCTGTGTCAAGAACTTATGAGAGAAATTAATACCCTTTCCAATAAAGCCCAATCAGCTGAAATTTCATTAAAAGCAGTGGAGATTAAGGATTTTATAGAAAAAATAAGAGAACAAGTGCAAAATATTGTTTAAATAGTAAGTTCTATGTGGAAAAAACTTATATTTTATGGAGAACTTGTAAAATTTGAACATACCATTTTTGCGCTTCCCTTTGCTTTGTCAAGTGTAGTAATTTTAATGAAGAGTATTCCTACTATGGGACAGATAATTTGGATTTTACTGGCTTTAATTTCAGCAAGAACTGCGGGAATGTGTTTTAACAGATGGTTAGATAAGGCATTTGATGAAAAGAATCCTCGCACCTCTTCCTGGCCTCATGTTTCAGGTTTAGTGAAAGATTGGGAAATAAAGGGGTTGATTTTATTTTCCTTAGGTCTCTTTGTATTTTCTTGCTATTTTCTTAATAGATTAGCTTTGGTTCTAAGTCCCATAGTGATTGTGCTTCTCTTTATTTATCCCTTGGCTAAGAGATTTACATTTTATCCTCATTTAGTTTTAGGGCTCATCTATTTTCTTATACCTATTGCCGTAAGTATTGCTTTAAATGCCAACCTTTCAAAAGAGGCTTTTTTCTTAGGTATAGCTATGGCTTTTTGGGTAGCAGGCTTTGATATTCTTTATAGCCTACAGGACTATGAATTTGATAAAAAAATGGGTTTAAAATCCATTCCTGTGCGTTTTGGTATAAAAAGAGCTCTTCAAATCGCAAGAACCTTTCATTTTCTAACTTTCCTTTCCCTTCTTATCCTTGGTATTATTTATCCCTCTGCTGGATGGTTTTATTTTTTTGGCTTGTTTGTATTAACCCTTTTTTTAATTTATGAGCACCGCTTAATTTCAGAAAAGGATCTTTCCAAAATTAATAAGGCTTTTTTTACGGTTAATGGTTATATTAGTATCATTTTCTTTTTGGTAGTTTTATTAGATAGGTTTGTCTTTTAATGGATAAGAAGGGTTTAAAAATTTTTGCTTTTATAAATCAAAAAGGGGGAGTCGGTAAAACCACTCTTGCTGTCAATTTGGCACGGGCTCTCTCTTTGAAAGGGTACAAGGTGCTTTTAGTTGATTTTGATCCCCAAGCTAATGCAGGAAGTGGGTTAGGTGTGAGGGTAAATAAAGAAGAGAGTGTCTATCAGGCTATCGTAGAAGAAACCTGTGAACCCTTTGTTAAAGAACCCTATCCAAATTTGTTTTTGTTACCCTCATCCATTGATTTAGTAGGATTAGAATTGGAATTAGCAGAAATAGAAGAAAGAGAATATGTCTTAAAAAATCTTGTTTATCATTCTACCTTTAGGGGAAGCCCTCTTCTCTCTTTCTTTGATTTCATTTTCATAGATTCGCCGCCATCTTTGAGTTTAATCACCGTAAACATTCTCACTTCTGCACAAGGTGTTATCATTCCTCTACAATGTGAATATTATGCTTTAGAAGGACTTTCTTTATTGGTAAGAACTATAAGAAGAGTTAAGGATAGCTTTAACCCTGACCTTAGGCTTTTTGGGATGGTTTTAATGATGTATGACCCAAGGAATAAGCTTACCTATGAAATAGCAGAGGAGGTAAAGAAACATTTTAAATGGATCCTTTTTCAAAATGTTATTCCAAGAAGCATAAGGGTGAGTGAAGCACAGAGTTTTGGAAAATCTATACTTGATTATGAGCCAAACCATAAAGTTAGTGAAGCCTTTAGAGCTTTAACTGAAGAATTTTTAGATAGATGGAAGGATGGAGAAAGTATAATAGCCAAATAGTAATATGAGCCTTAAAGTGGTATCAGCTCTTATTCAAAAACAAGGAAAAGTTCTCTTAGTTAGAAGGCCTCTACATAAAAAAAGGGGAGGCCTATGGGAGTTTCCAGGGGGAAAAGTGGAAAAAGGAGAAACACTTGAAGAAGCAATCGTAAGAGAATTAAAAGAAGAACTAAATCTTGTAGCAAAGCCCATAAAAATAATAGCTAAAATAAATTATTCCTATAATGATGAGGATATTGAACTGACCCTAATCGAGGTAGAATGGGAAGGTGAGCCAGAACTTAGAGAAGGTGCTGAGTTGAGTTGGGTTAACCTTAAAGATTTAGATGAAATTAATTTGTGTGAGGCAGATAGATTACTTCTTCAAAAACTAAAGCTATAAAGCTATAAACTTTCTTTTAACTGAAATTGATAGAGTGGGTAGGTAGCTAAAAAAATTCATTTAATAAGTCTTCTACTTTTTTCTCATCCTCTTCACCTGATTTAAAGGAGATAAATTCTGTTTGTTCTAAAGTAAGTTCAGCATAAAAAGGGTGTCCTGAAAGGGTCTTAAAGCTAATTTTTCTTGCTTGAGAGGTGTTTAAAAAGGTATTTATATACATGGTTATCGTGTGGGAAATAACTATGGCACGAGGTTGATTATTTCTTGCAGTAAGACCATATTTATTTTCAATTTTTCTTCTAAAATTTCCTATGATTTGGTTGAGCATTTCTCCAAGAAAATTAATGATTTCATCAGAGTAGGGATTTTTAGTAATTTCTTCCTCAGGTAAACCCATAAATTTCATAGCTGAACAGTAGAGTTCATAAGCAGCCTCTTTTGAGAAATTCATACATAAAAGTCCATTGTAGTCTCCGGTAAATTCAATAAAAGCTCCTATATCGGGCCTAAGAGAGACAAAACCTATTTTCTGTAAAGTAGGAGCATATTTAATCTCCAAAGAAGTGTTTCTAACTAAAACTTCTTTTGTTGCTTCTGCTAAAATTTCTGCAAGTTCATTAATAGTGCTTTTCCTTCTCTCAGGCATAGGTTATCCCCTTTCAAGGTTTCCAAAGGTTGTAAATGGTGCAAAATAGGCTAATTTAACTGTCACACCAGAGGGTCCATTTCTCTGCTTGCCAATTATAATCTCAGCAACTCCTTTTTCAGGACTTTCCTTATTATATACCTCATCTCTATAGATAAATAGAATAACATCAGCATCCTGTTCTAAAGCGCCAGATTCTCTTAGATCTGCAAGTTGGGGCCTTTTATCTAAACGTTCCTCTACTTTCCTGTTTAATTGGGAAAGAGCAAGAACAGGGACATTTAGCTCTTTGGCTAAAGCTTTTAGTCCAGCTGAGATTTCTGAAATTTCCTGTTCCCTTCTTTCTTTTTTCTCAAGGCTCTTCATTAGCTGAAGATAATCAACAACTATTAAACCCAATGGTACCTCTTTCATTATCTTTCTTGCTTTGGCTTTTACTTCTAAAATATTAATTCCTGAGGTGTCATCAATATAGATGGGAAGTTCAGAGAGCACGCTTGCTGCAGAGATAATTTTTTGCCAGTCAGGGGGCTCTAAAGTGCCTGTTCTAAATTTTTGAAAGTTTACTTTGCCCTCAGCGCAAAGCATACGGGATACAAGCTGTTCTTTACTCATTTCTAAAGAGAATATAGCCACTCCGAATTTGGTTTGCTTTGAAGCTTGCCTTGCAATGTCTAAGGCTAAGGCCGTCTTTCCCATACCAGGACGAGCAGCAAGAATAATTAGATCTCCTCTTTGAAGTCCCGCTGTAAGCCTATCTAATTCATAAAAGCCAGTGGGAATTCCCGTGATCAAGTCTCCCTTTTGGTATAATTGCTCTAAATGTTTTATGGTATCTTTCACTACCTCTTTCAGAGAGGCAAAACTTTCTTTTCTTCCAAAGTATGCTAATTCAAATAGAGCACTTTCTGCGTGGTTTAAAAGTTCTGAAGAATCTTCTTGAGAATGATAGCACCTATAAATTAATTCCTGACAAATGCGAATAATTTCTCTAAGGATACTTTTTTCCTTTATAATTTTGGCGTAATGTAATAAATGAGCCGATGTGGGAAGAAGGGAGACCAATTCAGTAAGGTAGGAAGCACCTCCTGCCTGTTCCAATTTTCCCATTTTTTCCAATTCATTATAAGTGGTAACAAGGTCAATGGGTTCATCTTTTTCAAAGAGATTTAAAAAAGCTTGATATATATACCTGTGCGAAGGATTATAGAAATCTTCAGGCTTTAAAAAATCTAAGATTTTAACTATTGAATGGGGATCTATAAAAAGACTGGCTAAACAATATTTTTCTGCTTGAATATCTTGGGGAGGTAGAAATTCTATAGGAAGCCCTTGAATTAAATCTTTGCTTACCTCCCCTTTTGTGCTCCTCTTTTTTGGCATTTATTTTTCTTCAATAATCTCTATCTGAATAGGTACTATCCACCTTGTAGTTACCCACCATTTTTATAGGTTCTTCTAAAAGGACCTGTTTTTTATCAATGGTTATGCCTTTTTCGCTTAAAGCTTTCACTATGTCTACTGCGCTAACAGAACCATAGAGTCTTCCAGCTTCTACAACTTTCTTATAAAGGGTAATGGAAATACCTTGAAGTTTCTCTGCCAAACTTTGAGCCTTTTTTCTCTCTCTTTCTGCTTTTGCCAAGGCAATT
>JBKBRL010000004.1:0-12821 GCA_046292115.1 Caldimicrobium sp. | reverse complement strand
GGGTATAATTTTAGCTGAAGGTGAGATTTTAACACGAGAAGATCTTGGTTTTACAGAAGATTATGGTAAAAGGGAATCATTGCTGGATGCACTTTTGACATTACCCTTAGAGGAAGCGGTAGAGATCTTGGAAAAACTTCGTATTAGAGAAGCTATGGAGAAAGCAAAGGGTGTTAAAGTGAAGGCTGCAGAGTTTTTGGGTATTTCTGAAAGGGTGCTTCGCTACAAATTGGAAAAATACAAATTAGGGGGATAGAATGTCTATTTTAGAGAAAATTGATCCAGAAATAGCAAAGCTCATTGAACGAGAAAAAGATCGACAGGAATATCAACTGGAAATGATTGCCTCTGAGAATTTAGCTTCTCTTGCTGTAATGGAAGCAGAAGGCTCACCGTTGATGAATAAATATGCAGAGGGATATCCCTCCGCAAGATATTACGGTGGATGTACCTATGTTGATGACGTAGAAAGACTCGCCATAGAAAGATTAAAACTTTTAT
This sequence comes from Caldimicrobium sp., assembly GCA_046292115.1. Taxonomy (GTDB): domain Bacteria; phylum Desulfobacterota; class Thermodesulfobacteria; order Thermodesulfobacteriales; family Thermodesulfobacteriaceae; genus Caldimicrobium. Next base: position 12,320 of record JBKBRL010000004.1, on the reverse strand, counting down.
TTGGAGCAGAATATGCAAATGTCCAACCCCACTCAGGAACTCAAGCAAATATGGCAGTTTTTTTTGCAATTTTGAACCCTGGGGATACTATCCTTTCAATGAATCTTGCTCATGGTGGCCACCTTTCTCATGGAGCGCCAGTGAATTTCTCAGGTAAGCTTTATAAAATTGTACACTATGGGGTGTCGAGGGAGACTGAAATGCTTGATTATGAAGAGATCAGAGAAATTGCTTTAGCAGAAAAACCAAAGCTAATTATAGCAGGAGCAAGTGCCTATCCCAGAACTATTGATTTTGAAGCCTTTTTTCACATCGCCCAAGAAGTAAAAGCTTATCTGATGGTAGATATGGCCCATATTGCAGGATTAGTAGCAGCTGGCATTCATCCCTCTCCTGTACCTTTTGCTGACTTTGTCACCTCTACCACTCATAAAACCTTAAGAGGTCCTCGAGGTGGATTTATTCTCTGCAAAGAAAGATATGGGAAATTAATTGACAAAATAGTCTTCCCTGGTATTCAAGGTGGACCCCATATGAACATTATTGCTGCAAAAGCTGTGTGTTTTAAAGAAGCTTTAATGCCTGAATTCAAAAGTTATCAACAGCAGGTAGTAGCCAATGCAAAGGTAATAGCTCGAATATTTCATGAACAAGGCTTTAGAGTAGTCTCTGGCGGAACGGACAATCATTTGGTCTTAATAGATGTCTCATCTCGGGGATTAACAGGAGCCCAAGCTGAAACGCTTCTTGAAGAAGCAGGAATTACTGTAAATAAAAATGCAATTCCCTATGATCCCCTTCCTCCTAAAATTACAAGTGGTATTAGAATTGGTACACCTGCTATCACCACTCGAGGATTAAAGGAAAAAGAAGTTGAAATGGTAGCCTATTGGATGTGTGAAGTGCTAAAAAATCCAGAAAAGGAAACTTTAAGAAAAGAGATAAGAAATAAAGTTGAAGAACTTTGTAAACAATTTCCTTTTTACAGAGGTAAGAGCTAAATGTATAGGCCTGACTGGCATGAATATTTTATGGTAATTGCTAAATTAGTGGCTGTCCGTTCTGGTTGTAATTCTCGGCCAACAGGTGCCGTTATAGTGAAAGATAAAAGAATTTTAGCTACAGGTTATAATGGACCTATGCCCGGAGCTTGGCATTGCACTGATAAAGGAGAAAATTACTGTTTTAGAAGGGATAAAGGTATTCCAGATATTGATAAATATAATTATTGTAGAGCAAGCCATGCAGAAGCAAATGCCATAGCACAAGCAGCAAAATTTGGTATCCCCTTAGAAGGTGCAAGTATTTACTGCACCTTAGCTCCCTGTTATGTATGTTTAAAACTTATAGCCAGCGCTGGAATAAAAGAAGTATACTATGAATACGACTATGAGAGCAGGGATTTCGAGAGAGATTCCTTTTGGAGAGAAGCCATTAAAGAAGCAAGGCTTAGAACTTTTAAACAGGTTATAGTATCAAAGGAAACCCTAAATGCCGTCTATGAAATACTTCAATTTCCTACTTCAAAAAGGAGATTACCTCCTACGGATTAATTTAATATAGAAGCTTTCTTTTGTTAGTTAATTCACAAAGATTTCATAAAAGGTATGAACCTATTAACTGTCATCATTAACCTATAACTATGATTTGCATGTAGGCGAAAATAAGGTATAATGGATACGGAGAAATATAAATTTTATGGAGGAGGATGAGGATGGAAGAAAGAACTGATCTTCCTAAACTGGAGAAAAAGCTTGAGAAAATGACTATTAAAGAACTAAGAGAAATCGCCTTACAAATACCCGACATTCAAGGTGTCCATGGAATGAACAAAGAGGAGCTTATTTCAGCACTTAAAAAAGTATATGGTATCAAAGAGGAACCCAAAAAAGTAGGAGCATCAATGAGAGAACTAAAAGCAAAAATAAAAAAATTTAAAGCCTTAGCGGAAGAAGCAAAGCTTAATAAAGATTGGAAGAAATACGATAGATACAGAAGGCTTGCCAGTGTTTTTAAAAAGCGCACCCGCAAATTAGCAAGACTTTCAGCCTAAAAAGATTTAGTCCTATTGTTTATGGAAGGATTATATCAAACTGAAATAATAAGTGTCCCATTACTTCATAGAGGTAAAGTTAGAGATATCTATGACATAGGCGAGAGTCTCTTAATAGTAGCTACCGATAGAATTTCAGCTTTTGATGTGGTATTGCCTACCCCAATACCTGATAAGGGAAAAGTGCTTACTCTTATGACCCTCTTTTGGCTGCAGTATTTAAGTGATATCGTGGAAAATCATCTCATAACCTCTAAAGTTGAAGAATATCCCCCTATCCTATTACCTTATAAAGAATTACTAAAAGATAGAAGCATGATCGTTAAAAAAGCTAAGGTTTTCCCTATAGAATGTATTGTTAGAGGATATATTACTGGATCTGCTTGGAAAGAATATCTACAAAAAGGAAGCGTCTCAGGGATTCAATTACCTCAGGGTTTAAAAGAAAGTGATAAATTGCCTGAACCTATTTTTACTCCCTCCACTAAAGCAGAAATTGGAAAACACGATATAAATATTTCCTTTAGCGAGATGTGTCAATTAATTGGAGAATCTAATGCCCAAATTCTCAAAGAACTTTCCCTTAAGCTCTATAAAAAGGCATCTTCCTATGCTGAAGAAAGGGGAATTATCATAGCAGATACTAAATTCGAGTTTGGATTGTATGAAGATAAGATTATTTTGGTGGATGAGGTATTAACTCCTGATTCATCTCGTTTTTGGCCTTTAGAAGAATATCAACCAGGAAAGCCACAAAAAAGCTATGATAAACAATTTATAAGAGACTGGTTAAAAAATAGTGGCTGGAAGGAGGGATTACCTCCTCCTCCTATTCCCGAAGATATAGTGGAAAAAACACGAGAGAAATATCTTCAGGCTTTAAAAAAACTCACAGGTCAAACATTATAAAAACTTAAAAGATGCATATATGTAGCTAAACATCTTTTATATAAAAAGCCTTCTTTAAAAGATTTAGAGAATTTATTTCCTTCAAAAGGCTTTACTTGAAATATACGGCGGATTTTTTTAAATCTTTCAGCTTCTAAAGTATAAGTAAGGTTTGTATAATGAAATTCATGGGCTAAAAAGGGAGCTTTAGTTTCAAAAAAAGGTATTTCCTGAAGAGGTTTTACTATCCTATATCCTAAGGTTAATTTTTCTTTTTTAATGGAAAAAGGAAAGATCTGGGAAAATTTATAGATTTTTTCTCCGAAAAAAAGTTCTTTTGATAAATAAATTAAGCCACCACATTCAGCATAAAGGGGTAATCCTTCTTCAACCCAATTTTTAATAGATTTAAGAGTTTTTTTATTATCACTTAAATCATCAGCCCACAGCTCTGGATACCCTCCTCCAATAAATACTGCTTCTGCCTCCGGTGGAATTTCTTCATTTTTTAAAGGACTAAAATATAAAACCCTTGCCCTTTCCTTTAATTCCTCTAAAAGATGGTTATAGTAAAAATTAAAGGCGTTATCATATGCAATAGCGATAGTTTTATAGGGAATAGGGGGAAGAAAGGTCTCTCGTGGTAAGGCTTCAAAATTTTCAATTTTATATTCCTTGAGAAGAGAAAAATTTACCGTTTTTTCTAAGTCTGCTACAAGCTTCTCTAAAACCTCCTCTGCTTTGGTAAAATCTTCTGGGAGATACAATCCAAGATGACGAGAAGGCAATTCCAAATCTTTATTTCTAAAAAGGATTCCTAAAATATTATACCCCTTTAAAGCCTTCTCCAAACGTAAAAGATGTCTTTCAGAAGATACCCTATTTAAAAAAATTGAAAAAGTTAAATTTGCCTTTTTAATTTTTTCAGAAAACCCTTTTACAAGATATTTTATACTTTCTGAGATACCAAAGGCATCAACTACAAGGACAACGGGAATCTTTAAAAGTTTGGCAATGTTAAAAGAAGAATATTTTCCATCAAACAGCCCCATAACACCTTCAACTATAGCAACATTGGAATGTTTAGTTTTTTCATAAAAAAGGGCTTTAAGCCTTCTTTCTCCCATAGAAAATAAGTCTAAGTTATAGGAAAGTGAACCGCAAGAAAACTGGTGCCATTTAGGATCAATAAAATCTGGTCCTACTTTAAAGGGCTGGACTTTCAGCCCCCTTTTTTTAAAAAGACGAAGAAAACCTAAAGTTAACAAAGTTTTCCCTTCACCACTTCTCGGCGCAGAAATTAGAAAAGCTTGCACCATTCCTCCAAGGAAGAAATAAATTTTAAATTCTCTTCTCCTCTTTTAAGCGAAACTCTTATATAATCTTCATTAAGGCCTATAAAATTATAACAACTTCTAACTAATATTCTCTTTTCCCTTAACAACCATCCATAAAATTCTTTTCCTTTTCTTAGGTATAACAAATAATAATTAGCCACACTTGGCCAAAATTTCACCTCCAGCCCTTCAAGCCTTGCTTCAAAATTTTCTTTTTCTTTTAAGAAATATTCTAAAAATTTTTTTTTAACCCCTTTATCTAACAATAAAAATTTAGCCAAAATTTGTGCCAAAGTGTTTACATTCCAAGTGGGTAGAAACCTTTTTACCCTATTTAGAGTTTTTAAATTTCCTGCCATATAACCTACTCTCAATCCTGCCATTCCATAAAATTTGGTTAAAGAGCGAAAAACATAAAGATTGGGGAAAATTTTTACTTCTCCAATTAGAGATTCCTCCTCTTTAAAATCAATAAAAGCTTCATCAACGAGGAAATATATTTTAGAGTTATTTGAAAAATTTGAAAGTAAGGATAATAGTTCCTTTTTTAAATAAAGAGCCCCTGTAGGATTTTGAGGATTGCATAGAATGACTGCTTTCGGTGAGGTTCTTTTTTTCAAAAAGTTCTCTATATAATTTAGATGTTCTTCTACTTCAAGATGTATAAAGGTTTCTATTCTAATGTCCTTTCTTTTGGCAAGAATGGTTCTATAACCAACGAAAGTTGGTTCAAGGAGAAGGACCGTGGTGTTTTTTGGTAAGATAAATTGAAGAAATGCTTGGATTAATTCTAAAGATCCATTCCCAATGAGAAAATGTCTCTGTTCTAAGTTATAAATTTTTTGTAGGATTTCTTTTAGCTCTGTGCATTCAGGATCAGGATAAAATTCAAGGTATTTATAGAGATCAAGCCTTTTATCTTTAAGATAGTCGTATAGCCAAGGATTTACAGAGGAGCTCAAATCTATTATTTCCAAAGGGGAGAGGCCAAGCTCTTTAGAATAATAAAATATATTTCCACCATGAAGAGGCTTATTTTTCATTTTTTTTAAATATTTAGGCTCATTAATTAATGCTTAATATGCAGGTTAATATAAAAATCCATAGGAAGGAAGAGAAATACATAATCTTTCTACTCATCGGTAAAGCTGGTTCTAAGTTTTTTATTTTTTCTTCTCCGATAAAAGGTTTTATAATTAGTTTTCCCTCATAATAAGCAGGTCCTAAGAGTTTTACTCCTAAGGCTCCTGCTAAAGCAGCTTCTGGATAGCCACTATTAGGAGATGGATGAAGTGCTGCATATTTAAAGATACTTTTTAGGGATCTCCTCATAGGTTCATAACCTAAAATGAAAAAAGTGGAGAGGACAATAAGAATGGCAGTAATTCTTGCAGGTAGAAAATTAAAAAGGTCATCTAATCTTGCGGAACACCACCCGAAATGTATATATTTTTCGTTTTTATATCCCACCATTGAATCAAGAGTATTAATGGTTTTGTATAAAACAAGCCCTGGGAATCCTAAAAGAAAAAGCCAAAAAAGGGGGGCAATTACTCCATCATTTAAATTCTCTGCATAGCTTTCAAGTATAGCCTTTTCAATATCCTTCTTATTTAAATTTTCTGTATCTCTTCCCACAAGAGCTTTAAGTTTTTTTCTTGCCTCAGCTATATCTCCTTTTTTTAGTGAAATTTCCACATCTACTCCAGCATCAATCAAGCCTTTTAAAGCTAAAAACTGAGAAATTAAAAAAAGGTACATTAACTCAACCCAAAGAATATGGGAAAATTTTTGATATAAAGACATCAAAAAGACGCTAACGCTAAAGTTTATTGAACATATAAGTAGTGCAAAAAGAATTCCCTTAAATTTATCTGAGAAAAAAAATATTTTTCTTGTGAGCCTCTCAAAAAATGAGATTTGCTTACCTATAAGGCTTATGGGATGGGGTAAACTTTTAGGATCTCCTATAATCAGATCTATTAAAAAACTTATAACCAGTTGATAGGGTTTTATTATAAAACTTTCCAGCATAGGTTATCTATCTATTTTTAAAAATTCAAATATTTTTTTCATATTTAAGTGAGTTTCAATAAACTTGGCAAGTATATTGAAGGAGTTGTCCAGAGCTTTCCAAAAGGAGGGTGGGTTAAAGATTTGAGGAAGGTCTTTTTTTAGGCGATGAGTATTTAGAAGCTGACATCTGAATTGATCATTGGTAAAGAGACCATGGAGATAGGTACCCCAAACGGTGCCTTCCCTTTTACCATCAATTAGAGTTTCACCTGTTGAAAGCCTTTTTATCCTAAAGAGATTTAAATCGCCATAGGTTATACCTTTATGAATTTCATAACCCCATAAAGGAAGATTTAAATTTTCCGTAATAGTATCAAGGGGTTCTGCATGAACTTGTGTAGTTATTTTTTCTGGATAAAATATAGTTTCTACTTCTAACAAGCCAAGCCCTCTCATTTCTTTTATTGGAGCTTCCAATTTATAAGGATTTCTTATAATCTGGCCTAACATTTGGAAGCCTCCACATATTCCTATAATTTCTGCCCCTCTTTTTGCAGCTTCTTTTAAAGTTTTAGTGATTTTTGCTTGGTGCAGTAATTTTAAATCAGAAAAGGTATTTTTGCTTCCTGGGATAATTATGATATCAGCATTTAAAATGTCTTCTTTTCTAAGAGAATAAAGAAGTTCTACATCGTTCTCTAAATAAAAGGGGTCAAAGTCTGAAAAGTTGGAAATATGTTTCAAAGCTAATACCACTACTTTTATAGACTTATTGAAAGAAGTTTTATAAAGTGAGGCTTTGCTAAAAAAGGAATAGCCATCTTCATCGGAGAGAAAAAAATCCGTTAAATAAGGAAGAATTCCCAAAGTAGGAAGACCAGTTAGTTGAAAAAGTTTTTTAATTCCTGGTTTTAATATTTTTGAGGTGCCTCTAAATTTATTTATTACAAATCCTTTTATTAATGCCGCATAATCTGGGTAAAATTTTTTTAGGAGTTCCACTGTCCCAAACAAAGAAGCAAAAACTCCCCCCTTATCTATATCTCCTACTATAAGAACAGGAGACTTTAGATAGAGCGCTGGTTTAATGTTAACAAGGTCTACCTCTAAGAGATTAATTTCTGCAGGGCTGCCCGCTCCTTCAAGTAAAAGGATATCAAAACGGGTAGAAAGGGTGTCTAAAATTTCTTTAATGTGTGGCCAAATCTTTTCTTTTTCCTTATAATATTCTTCTGCAGAGAGGGTTTTATAGTATTTACCTCTAAGTAATACTTGACTTTTCTTATTCCCTTCGGGTTTTAATAAAATAGGGTTTAGAAGACTTTCTGGTTCTATTTTACAGGCATAAGCTTGTAAAGCTTGTGCAAGGCCAATCTCTCCTCCATCTCTACAAACAAAGCTTTGTAAACTCATGTTCTGAGCCTTAAAAGGTGCCACCTTAAAACCTTGATTTGCCAAATAGCGTCCTAAAGCTGAGACTAAAAATGACTTTCCAGAGGAAGAGTTTGTTCCCACTATGGTTAAAGCCTTGGCCATATTACTCCTAAAGTAAAAAGTGTCGTAAGTTCTGATATTTCTATAAGTGCCCCAAAGTTATCTCCTGTCAAACCTCCAAAGGCTCTTTCAAATTTGCTTTTAAAGTAGAAAAGAACGATAAAATTTAGAAAAATTAAGAGAAAAATCGCTAAAAGTGAAATTTTAAAGGGACTTATAAAAAGTAGTGAGGTCAAAAGCACGCTAAGGATATTTCCAAAAAGAAATCCTTTTTTAGATAAGTTTTTTTTCATTAGATAACCAAGGCCTTCAGTTTTTGCTGGTAAAGAATAAAATATACACCAAAGGAGAAACCCTCTTGAGAGGAAGTAAGCCCAAATAAGGGAAAGGGGGTTGTAAAGTAAGATTTCTTTTATTAAGATGTATTTTGCAAGCAGATTTAAGACAATGGTTGTTACTCCTGCTACGCCAATCGTACTGTCTTTCATTATTTTTAATCTTTTGGCTTTAGCTTCGCCTATATCTACCCCTCCGTGATAAGAAAGAGCATCAAAGGTATCAGAAAGGCCATCTAAATGGAAAATCCCTCTCAGATAAAAAAGAAGGAGAAGAATAACTAAGGCTAAAAACTCAGGAAGGACTAAAGAGACTATAAAGTTACCAAAAAGGGAAATAATAAAACCTTCTAAGGCACCAACAAGTGGAAAGAGAGGTAAAGCCCTTTGAAAGTCCCTTTCAGAACTTGGGGCAGTTTTAATAGGGATACGCCAAAGAAAGGCTAAAGCTATAAGCAAGGGCTTAAACATAGACTTTTAAAGGATTGAGGTGGAAACTTTTGCTGACTCAAAGGTTGCCATTTCTTTATAAATTTTTAGCGCTGCCTCAATAATGAGAAAAGCAAGGGCAGCACCTGTTCCTTCTCCTAATCTTAAATTCAGATCAAAAAGAGGAGAAAGCCCTATGTATTCTAATTGGGCCTTATGACCAGGTTCTTGAGAAAGATGTGAGGCAATCATATAGTTTTTTGTAAGTGGATTGATTTTATAAGCAATAAGTGCCCCTGCCCCGGTTATAAAACCATCAATTACCACCGGAACCTTGTTTTCTGCACAAGCTAAAATCACACCTGCACAAGCTCCAATTTCTGCTCCCCCTACTTTAGAGAGAACATCTATGGGATCTTCTGGGTCTGGTTTATGTAATTCTAAAGCCCTCTCTATGACCTTAATTTTTCTGATGTAGAAATGATCATTAATTCCAGTGCCTCTCCCCGTGACTAATTGTATTGGCTTTCCAGTTATGGCTGCTGTTATAGCTGAGGAGGGTGTAGTGTTACCAATACCCATATCACCTATCCCAAAAAGATTATATCCCTCTTTCAAAGCTTTCTTTGTTAATTCATACCCTACTTCAATACTTTTTATTGCTTCATCTCTTTCCATAGCAGGTTCTTTGGTAAAATTTTTAGTGCCAAAGCAAACTTTTTTAGAAATTAATCCTGAAATATTACTCAAATCCCTTTCTACACCCACATCCACTACCCAAACCTCAGCTCCAGCATGTCTGGCAAGAACATTTATACCTGCGCCCCCATTGAGAAAGTTATAAATCATTTGGGCAGTAACTTCTTTAGGAAAGGCTGAGACCTTCTCTTCCACTACTCCATGATCACAGGCGAAAACAAAGGATAGCTTCTTCTTGATTTCAGGGAAAGGATCTTCATAAATAGCCACCAATTGAGCTGCAAGTTCTTCCAATCTTCCTAAACTTCTCTTTGGTTTAGTTAGGTTGTCCAATCTTTCCCAAGCTATTTTAAAAAATTCTTCTTTTAGTGGCTCAATAGCTAGGTTATTAAATATTTCTTTTGCCATAACTTACCCCCAAAGGCAAAGAATTAAAGGTAAATAACAATATATAAAAAGGAGGAAGAAAATCAAGTTTTTGTGTCTTAAAAGTTAATCTTATTTACGGAAGAAAGAGGTGTTATATGTTTAATCTTTAGAAACTGAGATGGTAGGCTTTTTTAAAGAAATGAGGTAGATTGTCATAAAAATAGTAAAAACAATAATAAATAAGGGCATCCACAGAATTTGTTGCATAAAGGTCTGAACTAAAAGTATTATTACACTTATTAAAAAGTAAATGGCAAGAGAGTGTAAAATAAGAGAAATATATTTTATAGGAGTATAATTTTTTAAGTAATAGGCAAGAGGGAAAAGACTAATTGTTAAACCAACAAAGAGATATAATATTCGATTCAAAAATTCTACTAAAACTTCTTGATAGGGCTTCTTTATCATTTTTAAAAATAAATATCTATGATAAAGTTCTTTAAAAGATGCAAATTTTACAGATTTTTCAACGACAACAAAGGTTTTAGGCGAAAGAGGAAGCTCACCTTCCCACTTCGTTATAAACTTTGGTTGAAAACCATCTTTTGCTTCTTGAAGAATTGCTTCTTCTAATTGCCAGATTTTATTTCCTAAATAAAGAGCCTTTTTAGCCCAAAAGATCTTTTCTGGGTGGATATCTTTGAGAAAAAATAGAATAAAATCTGCCAAATATTCAGCTTTTGGTTCAAGGGGAGTTGCTATTAAAATAAAATTATTACCTTCAAAAAAAAGAGTATCTTTGAAGATTAAATGGTGTGTCTTCCTATTTTCTATTTTAACATCCCAAACATATTCCGATTTATAAAAGGCCTTCGGTACGGTAAAATTCAAAAAAAGCCCTCCAAAAAAGGAGAAAAGAAAGATTAAAACTACATAGACTTTTAAAAGCTCCTTTCTAAAAAAACCTAAACTCAGGAAGGCTAAAAGTTCAAAACTCCTTGATAAAAAAAAGACACTAAGTAAAGAAGCCAATCCTATAATGTAAGGAAAAATTTGATATAGATGGGCTTGAGTTCTCCAAAAAAGGTATTCTAAAAAAAAGACTAACGGTTTTTTAGAGGCTAAAAAACTAGGGAATTTTTCAAAAAAATCGCCCACTAAAAAAAAAGCTACAAAAATTAGCAAAGATAAGAGAAAATTTTTAGAAAATTCTTTTATAAAGAATTTATAAAAAATTCTCATTAGAAGGTAATTCCTTTTTTTCTTATTAATATTTTATAAGTAAACCCAATTAACAAGCCAAAAAGAGTAAAAAAAAGCAAATGAACTATTTTGGGAGAAATTTTGCCCATTTCAATAAGAGAAATTACAAAATTATAGCTTAAATAAAGGATCACATAATTGGTTATACCTATAATGAATAAAAAAAGCTTACTTTGACTTTTAAGGAAAAGACTAAGTATAAAACCTTGCAATAATAGAGGGATAAGAAGGAAGGCGTAAAAGATCCTTTGATAATATTCTGAAAGGTAACGGTAATACTTCTCACTCTTTGGTGGAAGACTTTCTAATTGGTTTTTTAGCTCTCTAAAATTTAATTCTCCTCTTTTTAAAAAAAATTCTTCTTTTTTGGTGAGATTGTCCCCAATTTTGAGATTATAGTCTCTAAATTCAAGGATTTCTATATTTTTGTTCTGCTCTAAGTAAAAGATCCACCCTTTTTTAAGATTAAGAATACCCTCTTTAGTGTTTAAATACCCCTCTTCCCCCAGATAGATGCCTTTTACATTAGGAGATTTTTTTTCAAAAATGATTATTTTCCCTAAATGATTTACTGAGTCTATTAGGTAAGAATTGCCTGCATAAAGATATAAATTGTTAGTTATAGATGTAGGTGTTTTAATAGGAATGGCTTTTCTATAGGTTTGCTCATTTAGAGCAATTAAAATTTCCTTTTGGATTCTTTTTGATTTAGGTAATAAAAAGAATTGGCTTAAAAAAGTAACAAGGAAAATTAAAAAAAGAAAGACAAGAAAAGCTTTAAATAAATCTTTCAAATTGTAACCTAAGGAAAATAATGCTAAAAATTCTTTTTCTTCTTTCATTCTTTGGATGGAAAAAAGTACACCTAATAAAGCAGAAAGAGGTACGACAAAAGAAATAAGTTGTAAGCTGTTTAAAAAATAAAATTCAATTAGCAGGATCCAACCTATTCCAAGTTCTATAATTTGTTTTATAAATAAGGTTCCTTTAATTAAGGTTAATAAAAAAAGTATGGAGACGAAAAAAAGAAATGTGTTTTTTAAGAGTTCACTTATAAAATAACGAAAAAAAAGTTTCATACTTGTTATTTTACTAAAGGATGTTTATTTTAAAAGAAGTGGAATTAGCTCTTTATATCCACATTCCTTTTTGTAAAAGGAAATGTCCCTATTGTGATTTTTTTTCTGTTCCTGAAATCCCAGAAGAATCCCTTTATTTAAAGGCTCTTCTTAAAGAGATAAAGCTCCTCTCGAAATTTTTAAAAAAAAGGGGAATAAATACTCTCATAAAGATTAAAACTATATACATAGGTGGTGGAACCCCATCTTTAATGAGCCCTACATTTTATGCTCTTCTTTTTGAAGAAATTTCAAAAATTTTTAAATTACATCCTGAAGAAATTACCCTTGAAGCAAATCCTGAAAGTTTTACTGACAC
>JBKBRL010000056.1:0-5977 GCA_046292115.1 Caldimicrobium sp. | reverse complement strand
ATTGAAAGTGAGCCATTGCTTAGTACCAAAGGTTTAATTAAGTATTACGGAAAAGCTTTATTTCATGTGGAGAGAGAATTTAATTGGGATAAGCTTTGTGGTTTTGATTTAGAAATAAAGCCTTTTACAAGGCCCTATGGGCTTAGACCTGGAGCTCTCTTTTGGGGTCAAGTAATATTAAACGAGTCCCCTTTGCAAGAAGGAAGCATTGTGGTGGAAAGACTACGAAAAAAATTAAATCTTAAAGCACTTCCTACAGCCTCTACAAAGGAAATTAATGTGCCTATCTATCAAAAAACTACAAAATTAGATAAAAATGGCTACTTCTTTGTAAACTTTGAAGAGCCAGGCTGGTGGGTTATTTCAGTTGAGACTGACCAAGGAAAAAGATACTATGGGAATCAACGCTATCCCTACTATTTATCAACTCATCTTTGGATCTATGTCTTTGAAGCTCCAATTTTTGAATCTAAAAAAGCAGTAAAAACTCCCGCGAAAAGCAAACCTCGCTCAAAAAAAGTTATAAAAAATACCAAATCTAATCAAGTGAAAAGATAATTACCTAAGCTTTCATTGGAATTAATTATAATTAAAGGGACCCCCTCAAAAGGAGGGGCCTTTTATTAAAGTTTTTTACAACTTTTTATAGCAGAACCACCAATCGAAACATTCATACTGCTTTGGTCTTTCTTCAGCAGTTTTGACATCACTTGCAGGAGGTATGATAACTTTGTCTCCAATTAATTCATTATTGGGCCAACCTGCCGGAATTGCAACCTTATTGGCATCTGAGGTTTAAAGAGTTATCAGATATTCCAACCATTGAAAAATAAACAAATAGTTTTAAAATTAGAAAGTGCTTTAAAGTAAAAATCTAACCTTCAAACTATATGAATTTAAAGTTTTTACCTGGAAACTTAAAAAAATATATCTTGATTTGGGTCCCCTTATTAGCCATTTTATTATTTTCAGACCTTCTACCTCTACATGTTAAAATCATCGGCTATCTAAATAAAGTAGCTCTCCTCTTATTAATTTTAACTGCAACTATTTTCACAAGCAATTTTTTAGTTAAACTACTTAATTTCTATGTATTACAAAAAACAGAGGTACTTGATAGGGTCTCAATCTTAGAAATTTTAATCAAAGCTGCGGTCTACGCAGTAGCCTTTATAGTTATTCTTAGTATTTTGGGAATAAACATTGCACCCTTTCTTACAACCTTGGGAATTGCAGGCTTAGCAGTAGGTTTGGCTTTAAAGGATACTTTAGGAAATCTTTTTGCCGGGCTTCATATTCTTATGGCAAGACAAATAAGACGAGGGGATTTCATTAGTCTTGAATCTGGGGAAGAAGGTTTTGTGGAGGATATAAATTGGAGAACCACTACTATTAGGCTTCTCTCAAACAATTTCCTTATCATCCCTAATGCTAAGCTTGCAGAAAGCCGTATTGTTAATTACAACCTCCCCACAGAAGAGTTTAATATAAGAATCCCTGTAGGAGTGAGCTATAATTCTGATTTAGAAAAGGTAGAAAAGGTAACAACATCTTTTGCCAATGAATTTATCAAAAGCCATCCCGATTGCAATCAAGATTTTGAGCCCATAGTGAGGTTTCAAGGCTTTGGAGATTATAGTATAAATGTTATAATTATTCTTGCTGTTAAAGGGCCAGGGGCTCGCTTTAAAGTAATCCATGATTTTGTAAAAAAATTGTACGAAGTTTATAAAAAAGAGGGCATAGATATACCCTTTCCAATTAGAAAAATATATTTGGTTCAGGAGACAGGGGAAGTGTGAAGGTCATAACTTGGAATGTAAATTCTTTTCAGCAAAGAAAAGCTCACATAGAAATTTTATTAAAAGAAGAAAAACCAGATTTTGTGCTTTTACAAGAAACAAAAACAGAAAAAATTCCAGAAAATATATTTGAGTCCCACGGCTATAAGCTGTATCATGCAGGAGGAAAAGGACGAAATGGCGTTGCCCTTTTAACGCTTCAAAAACCAGAAAAAATCTTCCTTGGATTTGAAGGGTTTTTAGAAGATCCTCAAGCAAAAGAAAGAATTATCGGTGCTAAAATTGATTCCTTATACCTTTTTTCTATCTATGTGCCGAACGGAAGCCCTGTAGGATCAGATTATTTTTACTATAAAATCAACTTTTATTACTTAATAAGAGAGTACTTAGAAAAATTTTTCACCCCTGAGGATAAAATTATTTTAGGAGGAGATTTTAATGTTGCTCCAGATCCTATTGATGTTTTTGATCCCCTTCTTTTAGAAGGTCATATTTGTTTTCATGAAAGGGAAAGAAAGGCTTTTAAAAACTTATTAGAATGGGGGCTCTGGGATGCCTTAAGAGTTAAATATCCCCATAAAAAAGGCATATATACCTGGTGGGATTATCAATTTTCAGCTTTCAAAAAAAACTTGGGCATGCGTCTTGATCACTTTCTTATCACAGAATCTCTTAAGAGTAGGCTAAAGGATATCTATGTAAATTTAAAAATAAGAAGCCTTCCTAAAACCTCTGATCACGCCCCTCTTATAGCAGAATTCGAAAATTAAAAAGATAGAGAAGCGCCCCTAAACTTAAAAAGGGGCCAAAGGGGATTTCTTCTTTCAAGGCTTCTCTTAAGGCTAAAATTTCTTCTTTCTTAAAAAATTTTTTATAAATCACAAAAAGAAAAAAGGCAATTACACCAAAAAGTGAGGCATAAAAGAGGACCGAAAAAAAACTTTGAACTCCTAAGAAAGAGCCTATCCCACCCATTAATTTAAAATCACCTATTCCAATACTATCTCTTTTAGTGATAACATAATAAAGCTCGTTTATAAAGAATAAAAGACCTATCCCTGCAAAGCTTGAGATTAAGCTATCAATAATGGTTAATTGAAAGGGATTTTTACCCAATAGACAAAAAAACCATCCCGCAAAAATCAGAGGAAAACTTAAAGAATCAGGAATTTCCTTTTGCTTAAAGTCTATAACAGATATACACAAAAGGGAAAAAGTGAAATAAGCAACAAATAAAAAAAGAATTATGTCTTTGAAGGGATTAAACCTAAAATATAGACAAAGTAATAAAAAAGCTGAAAGAAGTTCCACTAAAGGATATTGCAAAGAAATCTTCTCTCCACAAAAGGCACACTTTCCTCTTAACAAAATAAAGCTAATCACTGGTATGTTGTGATACCACTTAAGTTTTCTCTTACATTTGGGACAATGAGATGATGGAAATATTATTGATATTCCTTTGGGGAGTCTATAGATTATTACATTTATAAAGCTTCCAATAATAAGACCAAAAAGAAAAACAAGAAAGATCTCAAGAGAAGAAATCATTTTTCCTGAGTTTCACTCTTACTTATTATTACTTCGTATTTCTCCTTAGCTTCTCTTAGATAACTTAAAGCCTTGATGTAAAGGTTCCAAACAGGGGCTAAATTTTTATCAATTTCTATGATTTCAATACCTAAACCTGGATCCTCTGGAGTTCCATAATGGATTATTGTTCCGTATAGTGGAATTCTCCCTATTTCAGGAATATCTACTTCAAAATAAATGAGTTTCTCGGTGGATTTGGCGAATTTATCAGTTTTTATGAAAAGTCCTTTCCAAGAGATATTTTTTACTGGATATCCTTTAGGATCTCCAGGAAAAAAAGCCTGAATTTTTGATAAAAAACGCGGAAATCTTCTCTGTTCTATCCCAATAGATACTCCTCCTCTAATTTTTTAAGTACTACCGGCACTTGATTGGCTAATTGAGAAGCCGAAAATCCAAAGGGTCCATAGGAATTTCTTAAAATTACACCTGATGCACCATGCAAATAAACACCTAAGGCACAGGCATTGAAAGGAGAATAGCCTTGTGTGATTAGAGCCCCTATGATTCCAGAGAGAACATCTCCCATTCCTCCTTGAGCCATACCAGGTTCATCTATAGAAGAGATATAAATTTCTTCATTAGGAGAAGCAATAATAGTATGAGGACCTTTTAAAACAACGATAGCTGAAGTTAGAGCTACTAAGTTTTTAACAGCGAGCAACGGATCCTTCAGTACATCTGAAGGTTTACAAGAAAGAAGCCTTGCTGCTTCTCCAGGATGGGGTGTTATTACTTTAGGATGTGGATATCTTTTAAGTAAGTCTAAATTTTTGGCTATCAAGGTTAATGCATCGGCATCTAAAATAATAGGAAGGGAAATTTTTTCTAATAAAGTGTACAATACTTTCTCAGGACCCTCACCTAACCCCAAGCCTGGACCAATTACTAAGGCCTTTTTTTGAGAAAGTGTTTCAAGGAGATAAGGAATAGCCTCATCTGAAATTTCTCCGTCTTTCTCAGGTAGCCCTAAGGTTAAAGCTTCAGGTAACATACTACAATAAATGGGTTGAAGACTTTGGGGTCCTGCAAGTGTAACTAAGCCCACTCCAGCCCGTAAAGCACCAAGGGCTGTTAAATAGGCTGCTCCACTTTTGCCTTTACTCCCTGCAAGAACCAGAAGATGCCCAGTTTTTCCTTTATGGTAAAATCCTCTTCTTGGTTGATATAAATTTTGGGCAACACTTTCATATAGATAATACCTCTTCGGTATCAATCCCTTTTCCTTTAATAATTGCCAAGGATAGCCAATTTCAACTACTTTAACTTCTCCTGCAAATTCCTTCCCTGGATAAAAAAGTAAGCCCGCCTTTAGGCATTCAAAAGTTATCGTATAATCTGCTTTTATACCTGCACCTAAAATTTGACCTGTCTCAGCAGATATACCAGAGGGCATATCAATAGCAACAACCTTAAGAAAATTCTTTTTTCTATGTTCATTTACTAAAATAACTACATCTTCAAAGATACCTGTTAATGGTTTTTTAAGTCCTGTCCCAAACAGAGCATCAACTAAGATCTGGGGCTTAAAATGTTTCAAAAGATCTTCTATCTCTTCAAAGGTATTTAATCTTCTGGGGAAAATATTTATCTTTTCCAACAGTTCTAAATTTGTGCGAGCTTCAGAAGAATACTTATCTTTTTCACCTAAAAAGACTACTTCTACTTTATAACCTCGATCCCATAAATATCTTGCACAAACAAAACCATCTCCACCGTTATTACCCGGTCCACAGAGTAGAAGCACTTTAGAGTAAATAGTAGGGGGGAAGTTGTTGTAAATAAAAGAAAAAACTTCATAGCCAGCTCTTTCCATAAGGATATGAGGTAAAATTCCATACTCTCTCATTACAAAGTTATCAAGTTTTTGCATCTCCTCAGCGGTTGCCACATAAAGCATTTTTAGCTTGTTTTCTCTCACCTTTCTCCCCACAAGTAGACGATAGCTATGGCATACTCGAAATTATGGGTTAAAGAGAGGTCTATTTTTTTTCCACCCCTCTCTTCAAATATTTCTTTAGCTTTTCCATGTAAAATTAGAGAAGGTTTATCGTTTTCAGCCCTAATTAGTGTTATCTCTTTGAAGGAAAAGGGAGAATAACCACCAATTGCTTTGTAAAAAGCCTCTTTAACAGCAAAAGAACTAGCTAAGGATTCATAGGGCTTAGCTTTCTTTAGAGCATAATCAATTTCTTCTTGATTGAAAACCTTTTTAAGAAATCTCTCTCCATAGGTCTCCATTAAATTTTTGATTCGGGGTATGTATAACAAGTCAATGCCTATGCCTAAAGGCATTATGGTTTGCATTTTTCAGAATTTAACAGTTTTTCAATTAGGGTAATCCTCCTTTCGTGACGCCCTCCCTCGAATTCTGTGGTTAAAAAGGTTTTAACAATTTCAATAGCCATACCATCTCCAATTAACCTACCTCCTAAAACAAGCACGTTTGCATTATTATGCTTCCTTGCCATTTGAGCAGAAAAGGGTTCATGACATAGGGCAGCTCTAATTTTCGGAAATCTATTAGCAACGATACTCATTCCAATTCCTGTTCCACAAATAAGGATCCCTCTTTCAGCCTCATT
>JBKBRL010000055.1:0-6319 GCA_046292115.1 Caldimicrobium sp. | reverse complement strand
AGAGGGCAACTCTTTAAGTTTATTTGGGTTTCTAATAAGTAGGGTTACCTTCCACCCTTTTTTTAAAAAATATGAAGTTAAATACTTTCCAATAAAGCCTGAGCCCCCTAAAAGAAAAAGTTTTTTCATAATTAACCTCCTATTTTCAAAGCTTTTTTTAGTTTATGCTTGATTTTAGGTAAGTCTTTTTTTGAAAAGCATTCTTTACAGAGGTAGGCACCTCTTCCTGGGAGGCTTCCTTTTTCATCAAGTATGATTATACCATCTATTGCAACAAAGCGAAATAGTTCCTTTTTTAATGTTTTCTTTCTACAGGCAACACAAGTTCTCTCTGGTTGATGACCCTTTTTGGGCATTTAAGAAGAGGGTATATAACGTGTTTTAAGTGGATAGAGCCTTTTTTGCCTTTTCTAAAATAGTTTTTACCTCCTCCTCTGAAAGTTTTGTTATCTGTGCAATTTTTTCTACAGGAGTTTCAACTAAGGTTTTTAGATCTCTAATATTTTCTTCATAGAGGAAACCAGCAATTTCATCAGAAAGTCCTGTAACTTTAATCAATTTGAGAAATTCAGGGTCCTGTCTTCTTAAATATTGAGTTTCACTAAAAATATCAATCCTCCATCCCACTAATTTTGAAGCAAGCCTAACATTTTCTCCCTTCCTTCCTATAGCTAAAGATAACTGGTCGTCTGGAACAACTACCTCTAAGGTTTTATTTTTTTCATCTACGATTACCTTCGTACATTCTGCGGGTGATAAAGCATTGTACACAAATTTGGCTGGATCTTTATCATAGAGTACAACATCAATTTTTTCTCCTTTTATTTCTTGAAGGACTGCTGAGATGCGGGAACCTCTCACCCCTACACAAGATCCCACTGGATCTATGTTAGGCTCTGTCGAGGTAACAGCAATTTTTGTACGAGAACCAGGCTCCCTTGCTATGGCCACGATTTTGACTAAGCCTTCTTGAATTTCAGGCACCTCTCTTTCAAAGAGTTTCTTAATAAAAGCAGGATGGGACCTTGAAACCACAATTTGAGGTTCCCTCTGCTGATAGACTTCAATTATAATTGCCTTCACTCGGTCACCTCTATGATATTTTTCTTTTGGAATTTGCTCTTCCTCTGGAAGGAGGGCTTCTGCTTTTCCTAAGTTGAGAATTATATCTTTTTTATTAAAACGGTGCACATACCCTGTAACTATTTCTCCCAATTTATGTTTATATTCATCATAGATTAACTTTTTTTCTGCCAGTCTTAGCCTTTGCGAAAAGAGTTGTTTGACTATTTGAGCAGCAATCCTTCCTAAATCCTGAAGATTTACCCTTTCTCCAATCATATCACCAATGCTAACATTGGGAGAAAGCTTTATTGCCTCTTCAAAAGAGATCTCTCTTTTTGGATCTTGCACTTTATCTACCACTTCTCTTAAAAGATAAATTTCAATTTCTCCAGTGTCTTCATCATATTTCACTTCTACATGTGCGTTATTGCCAAATTTCTTTTTGGCAGCACTTTTTATCCCTTCTATTAAAGCTTCTAAGACTAATTCTTTTGATAATCCCTTTTCTTTACTTAAGGTTTCTACAATTTTCTTTAACTCCTTTTGAGTTTGCATTGATTATTCTCCCTCCAACTTTATTTAAAACTTATCTCTGGCTGAAGATGGGCTTTTTTAATATTATTTAAATCAATCTCCCACACTTTGTTATCAGCCTCAAATTTCAAAATATTTTCTTCAATACTTAGAATAATTCCAGTTAAATTTTTTCTTCCCTCTATTGGAGCTTTGAGAGTAATTTTAGCTTTTTCTCCTTTAAATCTCTCAAAATGTTCTCTTTTTTTTAGGGGTCTCTCAATGCCAGGGCTTGAAACTTCAAGATTGTAGGAGTGATGAATAAGATCTTCTTTATCTAAAATTTTACTTACAATTTCACTAATTCGGGCACAATCACCAATGGTTACTCCACCTGGCTTGTCTATATAAAGTCTTAAAACCCAGCCAGAACGTTCCCTTCTCCACTCTAAATCGACAAGTTCCATACCCTTTTTCAATATAGGAGTCTCCAATAATTGCCAAAGCCTTTCTTTTATATCTTCTTGCATAAAAAAATCTTTTCATTTTTTAAATCTTTCATTTAAATTTTAACTTCTATAGGCTATCCTGTCAAGCAATTTAACTTCAAATCAAAAAGTTTTGCTAATTATAAGTTTTACTTTTTAAAGTTTTTTCCTTAAAAAGGTGTATTTTGCACAATAAGACTATAAAATCAATGGGAATTATACATTGGGAGGCTTAAATAAATGAAGGAGGGTAAAAATTGGTCAATAATTAAAGGTTTAGTTGGTCAATGAGGGCCTTGCAGGCTTCTGCACATTTTTTAAGAAGGAGCTTTTCTTCTTCAAGTAATGGAATCTCAAAAATTTTTTCTACACCCTTCTTTCCCAAGACAACAGGGACCCCTAAGAAGACACCAGAAATTCCGTATTCCCCTTCTAAAAGTACGGAGCAAGTTAAAACTCTTTTTTCGTCTTTTAGGATGCTTTCTGCCATTTCAACTGTTGCGAGCCCAGGTGTAATAAAGGCACTACCTGTTTTTAAAAGGGAGACTATTTCACCCCCACCAAACTTAGTTCTCTCAACGATTTCTTTAATTTTTTCTTCTGGAAGGAGTTCCCTAATAGGAATTCCAGCTACATTAGCTAAGCGCACAAGCGGGATCATTAAATCACCATGTATTCCCATAACTAAAGCTTGGACATCCTTAGGAGAAATTCCCAAAGCTTCCGCGATAAAATAGCGATACCTTGCTGAATCAAGGACTCCTGCCATTCCTATCACTCTTTCTTTAGAAAAGCCAGCGACCCTATAGGCAACATAAACCATAGCATCTAAGGGATTAGAAACAACGATTACAATACTTTCTGGGGCAAAAGTTTTTATCTTTTCTGCACAGGCCTTAACTATCTCTGCGTTTATTTTAAGAAGATCCTCTCTGCTCATACCCGGAGTTCTTGGTTTTCCTGCTGTTATGATAACTACATTGCTATCTGAGAGGTAGGAAAAATCTTCAGAGCCATAGATTTTCCCTGAAAAACCAAAGAGTGGTGCACTTTGGCTAAGGTCTAAAGCTTTTCCTTTAGCTAAATCAGGCACTATATCAAGGAGTACTATCTCTTGAGCTATACCTTTAACCATTGCCCAATGAGCACAACTTGTCCCTACTGCTCCAGCACCTATTATGGCAATTTTCATAGATTTACCTCCTTATTTAAACTAATTATCTGTAAATCATTTTACCTGTCATTTTTTATAGAGACAAGAAGAATTTATGAAATTCTGAAAAAACAAAAGCCTGCCACAAGAAAATTCTAAAAATTCAATTTAGCTTAAAGAGAAATTTGTGAGAATTAGCAAACTGATGAGATTGGAGTAGGGGTCAGAAGTGCTAAAATATGCTAAAACCTGAAATAGTTAGATAGGGCTATTAAAAGAGAAATGATAGAAAAACCTATCCCTAAAAACCTTTGGAGGAACCTAAATTTTTTTTCTAAGGCCTCAAAGCGAATATCCATCTCTCTTAGCAAGGTTTCAAACCTTGTATTCATTTCTTTTTGTTGTGATTCAAACCTTGTATTCATCTCTTTTAGCAAGGCTTCAAACTTTGTATTCATCTCATTCAGTTGTGCCTCAAATTTTTTATCTGTTGCCTCAAATCTTGCGCTCATTTCTCTCAGGATAGCCTCAAACCTTTTATCTATAGCTTCAAATTAAGTGATACTTAGCTCTCTTAGTGCTTTAAGTTCCTCTTCTATCTTTATGATTCTCTCTATGAGAGATAACTCCCTTGCCCTGGGCTCATTCTCCTTAACAAACTCTGCAATAACTTCCCTTACATAGTCTTTTATCTTTTCTTCCACAAGCTTTCTAACTAAATGATTAACTTCTTCTTTTAAGGAGGGATCAACTGCTTGCATAGTATTACTCTTTTTTGAGAGGCTTTTAATTAAAATATTATGTATTTTTAGCCTTCTGTCAAGTTCTTGCTTTTCCTAAAAAATAATCTCTTTGAAAAAGGGTTATTTTTTCACAGGCTTGGTAGCCGCAACCTTTAGGTTGCGTGGATTTATGTCATTTACACGCAGGCTAAAGCCTGCGGCTATCATACCTGCTTAATTCTATATCTATTTCAACGAGATTTTATTTTGAGGAAATACGGCTCTTTAGTTTTTTACAATGAACACAAGGCTTAAGTATCAACAGGATTTAGCTTCACTATTTAATTGACCCGGGTTTTTAATAGAAATTTATGGTATAATTTCTTAAAAACTTATAGAAGAGGAGGTTTTCTTTGATGATACCACGCTATACCAGAGAAATAATGAAAAAACTTTGGAGTGAGGAAGAAAAACTAAGAAGTTGGCTTTTAGTGGAATTTTATGCTATGGAAGCTTGGTATCACTTAGGGAAGGTACCTCAAAAAGATTATGAAATTCTTAGAGAAAAGCTTATGCCTTATATGGAAAAGGGATTTACAGAGGAAAATGTGAAAAGGGTTGAAGAAATTGAAAAAGAGACTAAGCACGATGTTATTGCCTTTCTTACTCATCTTGGAGAAATAGTGGGACCTTCAGCAAGGTTTCTTCATTTAGGCATGACCTCTTCGGATATGTTAGATACAGCTATGGCTTACAGACTAAAAAAGGCTATGGAGATAATTATAGAGGATGTAGAAAAATTATTAGAAGCTTTAAAAGAAAAAGCTTATCAATATAAAGATACACCTATGATTGGGAGAACCCATGGGATTCATGCAGAGCCCATTACATTTGGCTTTAAAATGGCCATTTTTTATGAAGAAATGAAGCGTCAAAGAGAGCGTTTAATAAAAGCTAAGGAAAACATATCTTATGGAAAGATTTCTGGTGCAGTAGGTACCTTTGCACATCTTCCTATGGAAGTTGAGCGCTATACTTGTGAAAAATTGGGTTTGAAGCCAGATCCTATTTCCAATCAGATTGTACAAAGAGATAGATATGCAGAGTATATGTGTGCTCTTGGGCTTCTTGCTTCTTCTCTTGAGAGAATAGCTACTGAATTTAGGCATCTTCAGCGCACAGAGGTCCTCGAAGCGGAAGAACCTTTCACAGTGGGTCAAAAAGGGTCATCTGCTATGCCTCATAAAAGAAACCCAATTTTAACAGAAAATATTTGTGGTCTTGCAAGAACCATTAGAGGATATGTCATACCAGCTTTGGAAAATGTTAATCTCTGGCATGAAAGAGATATCAGCCATTCCTCAGCAGAACGAATGATTTTCCCCTCAGCTACAACCCTTGCAGATTTTGCCTTAGCAAGACTCACCTATGTTATAAAAAACCTTCAAGTCTATCCGGAGAATATGCTTGAAAATTTAAATCGGTTAAGGGGGTTAATTTTTTCACAAAGGGTTCTTCTTGCTTTGATAGAAAAAGGATTTACCAGGGAAGAGGCCTACTCAATAGTGCAAGAAAAGGCTATGCAAGTTTGGAAAAATAAAAGTCTTCATTTTAAGGAACTCCTCCTTGCAGATGAGAGAATAACTTCTAAACTTACAGCTGAAGAAATTGAGGAACTCTTTGATATGAGGAGTTACCTCTCGAAAATTGACCACATCTTTCAAAGAGTTTTTGAAGAATAATTAGCCATTTGAGGTAAGTTTTAATCTAATTTGTCTGGCTAAATTTTTGATGGCTTGGATTTTATCCCAAGGAGGATTTTTTATAGCTGGAAAAAGGGTATTATTCTGCCAAAGAGGTTCCTCTTGAAGAGGATATGGGGAGATGGCTTTTGCCCATTCAAAAAAGAGTGTCCCTGGGATAGGAGAGAATTCTGCTAAATAGGGAGGTATGGAGAGCTCTTCCAAGATTTGAAGGGTCTTTATTACTCCCTCCCAATTTTCTTCAGGAAGACCATATAACACATAGGCCCCAAGATTTTTAGGAGTAAATCCTGCAGATTTGAGATGAGAGATGGCTTCTTTAAATTCTTCTGAGGTTATTTTTGCGTCCAAAGTTTTGTCAAGGCGTTCTAAACCAAGTCTTATCGTAGTAAAACCTGCTTTTTTTAAAAGGTGAGCTACTTCCTTTTTGATGAACCGAGCATGGATGGCATTTGGTGTGTGAAAGCGAACTTTTATATTTTCACGAAGTAACATTTCTAAAAGGGGACCTAAATGTTTTTCAAAATTTACCAGCAAAGCATCATCATAAAAGGCAAAATCCTCTACTCCAAAGTGGAAATGCCAATATTTAATTTCTTGATAGATTGCTCGAGG
>JBKBRL010000054.1:0-6370 GCA_046292115.1 Caldimicrobium sp. | reverse complement strand
AATATAGAGATATCACTTTAAATACCTGTAAAGTAAATATAGATAGTATGGCTAAAGAAGCTCTTTTTATGTTAGAGTCAGCAATTGATGCCTTTGTTACAGAAGATTTGACTAAAGCTCAAAAGGTTATAGCCCATGATGATATTGTGGATCAATTCAAAAGAGATCAAATAGCTTATATAAAAGAATGTATTAAGGAAAACCCTCAATTAGTGGATGTGGGAATTGAATATATAGTGATAGTACAAAATTTAGAAAGGGTAGCTGACCTTGCCTGTAATATTGCAGAGAGTGTCATATTTACTGTTCAAGGCAAAATGCCAAAGCTTGAAGCAAAGAGCTTTCCCTCTGTTAGAGAAATTTTATCGAGGGAATTGCCAGTTTTTGACCTCCTCCTTCGTCATGCAAGATTAGTTTTAGAGTGTATGTGGCGCTTACCTCTTGCCTGGGAAGCTTATGTCAAAAAAGATAAGCCCCGTTTCGAAGATATCGCTAAACATATAGTAGAAATTGAAAAAGAAGCTGACAAAATTAAAACCAATATTAGGGGACATCTTCCCAAGGGATTGATATTGCCAGTAGAAAAATTTGAACTCTTTCTCTATCTGAAAGAACAGGATGCTGTTGCAGATTATGCTGAAGCTATCTTAAATTGGTTGTCCTTTAAAGAAGTGGAACTCCCACAAGCTATTTCTCAACAATTAGAAGCACTTCTTAATCAAAGTTTAGAACCATTAAAATATATAGAAGAGATGATTACTTATGCTGCTGATTTTTTGATTAATTGGGATGAAGATTCAAGAACTAAAGCTAAAGAGCTTATAAGAAATATAAGATATCAAGAGCATTTAACAGAAGAGATGGGAAATGAAAGTAGAAGTCTTGCTTTTAAAGAGATAAAGGACCCAACTAACCTCTTTTTTACTTTAAAGCTAATAGATTTAATCTGTGAAATTTCCCATCATGCAGAAAATGCAGCCGATCTTATGCGAATGATGATTGCAAGATAATTACCTTTATTAAAGGTAAGCTTATTAATTAATAAGTTTTCCAATTCTTTTGAATCTAATTGTATGTTTTGAAGTATCCCAAGAAAAGTAAATAATGAGAGCTTTGCCTTTAAGAGAATGTAAAGGGACAAAGCCCCAAAATCTGCTATCATAACTTTGATCTCTGTTATCTCCTAACACGAAGATATGGCCTTGGGGGACAACAACGGGCCCAAAATTGTCCCTTGGGCTAATATCCTTAGGATAGATCTCTTTGTCCGTAAATTGCACATAGGGCTCCTCTAAAGGAACACCATTAACATAGACCTTTTTATTTATAATCTCTACAGTGTCTCCAGGTAAGCCTATGACTCTTTTAATAAAGTCAAGTTTATTATCTGCAGGATAAGTAAAAACAACGATCTCTTGCCTCTTAGGCAAAGACCATTCATAAAGAAAATCATCCTTGAGAGGATTTCGCAACCCATAACTTAATTTATTCACCAAAAGATAATCTCCTATAAGAAGTGTAGGGATCATAGAACCAGAAGGAATTTTGTAGGCTTGCACGATAAAAGTCCTGATAAAAAGAGCAATAATAAGTGCAATAAGGATACTCTTTGTCCAGTCTAAGATTTTGTTTTTGTACATTTTCTACTCCTTCGTAAAAAGATGATTCTTTAAATTTTCAGCACCGCTAAAAAGGCTTCCTGTGGTATCTCCACATACCCTATCGCTTTCAACCTCTTTTTCCCTTCTTTCTGCTTTTCAAGAAGTTTCTTTTTTCTGGTTACATCTCCACCATAACATTTTGCTAGGACATCTTTCCTAAGAGGAGGTATCCTTTCCCTTGCTATAACCTTACTTCCAATCGCCGCTTGAATGACTACTTCAAAAAGTTGTCTCGGGATAACTTCCTTTAATTTAGAAACTAAATCTCTACCTCTATAATAGGCTTTATCCTTATGCACGATAAGAGAGAGGGCATCTACTGGCTGTTTATTTATGAGAATATCCATTTTCACAAGCTCAGATGGACGATATCCAATAATTTGATAATCAAGGGAAGCATACCCCTTAGAATAACTCTTTAGCTTATCATAAAAATCCATGACAATTTCACTAAAGGGGAGCTCATAAACTAAAACTACTCTGTCTGGAGTGATATATTTTATTTCATTTTGGATTCCCCTTTTTTCTTCACATAGGGTAATGAGAGCCCCTAAGTACTCCTTAGGTGTATAAATTTCAGCTTTTATATAAGGTTCTAATACTTCTTGTATTTGTCCAGGATCTGGCCAATGGGCTGGATTGTCTATTTCTAATTCTTTACCATTTCGCAGAATAATTTTGTATTTTACGGAGGGAGCAGTAGAAATTAGGTTAAGTTTAAATTCTCTTTCCAATCTTTCTTGGACAATTTCCATGTGTAAAAGCCCTTGGAAACCGCATCTAAAACCAAAACCTAAGGCAGCTGATGTTTCCATTTCATAGGAAAAGGCTGGATCATTAAGCCAAAGTTTTTCAATCGCATCTTTAAGGGCTGGGAAATCATCGCTATCAACAGGAAAAATTCCTGCAAATACAACAGGTTTTATTTCCTTAAAACCAGGGAGAGGTTCTACTTCTGAGTGAGCTTCGGTTATGGTGTCCCCAATTCTGGCTTCCCTTACTTCTTTTATGCCAGCAGCAATAAATCCCACTTCTCCTGCATAGAGGGCATCAAGAGTGGTGGCCTCTGGCGCAAATACCCCTACTTTAGTTATTTCAAACACCCTTCCTGTTGATAAAAATTTAATTTTTTGCCCCGGATAAAGTTTACCATCTACTACTCTAATTAGGACAACTACCCCTAAATAGGGATCATACCAGGAATCAAAGACTAAAGCCCGAAGGGGAGCTTCTCTTTTTCCTTTAGGGGGTGGTATTTTTTTAATAATAGCTTCTAAAACTTCCTTGATCCCTATTCCTAATTTAGCACTTACAAGTAAAGCCTCGTCTGCAGGAAGACCTACAATTTCTTCTATTTCCTTTTTAGTCCTTTCAACATCAGCTTGAGGAAGGTCAATTTTATTAATAACTGGTATAATTTCTAAATTATTTTCTAAGGCAAGATAAACATTGGCTAAAGTTTGAGCTTCAACTCCTTGTGAAGCATCAACTACTAAGAGGGCACCTTCGCATGCAGAAAGAGCTCGCGAAACTTCATAACTAAAGTCTACATGACCTGGGGTGTCGATAAGATTAAGCTGATATACTTTTCCTTCGTCGTTTTCATAATAAAGTCTAACTGCTTGGGCTTTAATAGTTATTCCTCTTTCTCTTTCTAAGTCAAGTCTATCTAA
Organism: Caldimicrobium sp.; assembly: GCA_046292115.1. Classification (GTDB taxonomy): domain Bacteria; phylum Desulfobacterota; class Thermodesulfobacteria; order Thermodesulfobacteriales; family Thermodesulfobacteriaceae; genus Caldimicrobium. Next base: position 3,036 of record JBKBRL010000054.1, on the reverse strand, counting down.
ATATTGATCTCTCATTTCGCGTGAGGATACGGCTCCTGTAATTTCTAAGAGACGATCTGCCAGCGTAGATTTCCCATGGTCAATATGGGCAATTATACTAAAATTTCTTATGTTTTCCTGAGGAATAATTTTACTTTTTTTCATACCCTCAAGTTTTTTCTTTAAAAAATAACTAAAGTATTGAAAAAAACAAGATAACTCTATTCTCCAATTTTTATTAGTTTCCCTTGCTTTTTAGCTTCTCTAAAGGCTAAGGCAAATATAATAACACTTAAAATTAAATAGAGAAAAACTAAAATATATCCATTAATTAAGGTGCCTACCATTATCTCTTTTGTAAGGATGAGATGTCTAAAGGTTTCAAATATATAGGAAGCTGGAACGAGGGCTGAGATTTTCTGAAAAAGGGGAGGTAGAGCAGAGACGGGATAAAAAACAGCTGAAAAAGGAAGGAAAAACAAAGCTAAAGCCCAGGCAAGAATTTCTGCTTCTTGTCCAAAGTAAAGAATAAAAGCCATAGTGAGAAGCCCTATAGCCCAAGCAAAGAGTATAAGAGCAAAAGTTAAGTAAAAAACTGCTAATCCCTGAGAGAGAAAATTAAAATTAAAGAGGAATACCGAGAGCATTCCCATTAGTAGTGATGCCAGAAAGGCTTTTAGAAGGCTGTAAAGCCCAAGTCCAATGAGGTATTCAAAAATGCTTAAAGGAGAAATAAAAAGGTGCAATAAATTTCTTGCCCAGATATCCTCAAGAAAACCAACAGCTAAGCCCTGTTGGGCTCTAATGAGAATATTCCAAAAAATAAGGGCTCCAAGAAAAAGAGAAGGTATATTTAGGGATAAGGTAGATCCCTTTTGGAGATAAAGGGTTATAAACCCCCATAAAAGTAAATCTACCGTGGGCCAGTAGAGTAAATCTATCCAGCGACTAAAGGAATGTTTAAGCAAATATAAATGCCGAAGTAGGATTGCCCAAATTCTTCTAAGACTCATGCCTTTGTAAAGACCTTAAAATACAGTTCTTCTAAATTGTTTGCCTTAAATTTTACTAAGAGATCTTCAATTTTCCCATAATCTAAGATTTTGCCCTCCTTTAATAGGAGAAGCTTTGAAGCAACTTTTTCTAATTCACCTAATTGATGTGAGGTAAGAATCACTGAAAGTCCTTCTTTTCTTGCCTTTTCTTTAAGAATTTCTCCCACAGATTTTACAAATTCAGGGTCAAGACCAGCTGTAGGTTCATCGAGAAGCAAAATTTTGGGTTGAGCCAAAAGAGCTCTTACTATATTTAACCGCATCATTTCACCAGAGGAAAGTCCCCTGGTTAAACTCTTTTCTTTATGCTTCAATTGAAATAGCTTTAAAAGTTCATCAATTTTTTCTTCATACGCCTCCACCTCATAAAGATGAGCAAATACAGTCAAATTTTCTTTTACAGTTAGTGAAAAAGGAAGGCTTACATAATTTGAGGCAAACGCTACTTTTTTTAAAATTTTTTGCCTTTCTTTAAAAAAATTTTTTCCGAAATAAAATATTTCACCTTCTGAGGGTTGAATTATTCCCAGAAGTATATAAAGTAAAGTGCTCTTTCCTGCACCGTTAGGCCCAATTATTCCTAAAATTTCAGAAGGATATAATTCAAAGGTAATTTCTCTTAATATCCAGCTTTTGCCAAAATTTTTAGACAATTTTTGTACTGCAAGTATCGATTGCATAATTTGAGAGATTTAAAAGAAACAAAATAGGTAGGAGCAAAAGGGTAAAATTATTGTAAAAGATAATTTTAAGAAATTTTTGCTTTTTCTAAGCGAGCTAAGGCTTCCTCTAAGCTCATAATTCCTTTTGCTACTGCATAAGCTACATAGGAATATATTTTGGGATCATAGCCTTCAGGTCTTGGAAATAGCCCTTTTTTGCGGAGCTTTGCTAAACGGGCTCTCCTTCTGCGTCTTCTCTCTATTTCTCTAACCCTCTCGATTTTCTTATGTCTTGCCACAGTGCCCTCCCTTTAAATTTTGTTATAAAAATAAAGGCTTTTTTAAATCTGTCAAGATGGTAAAGGGGCGATTCCAAATGTAGTATCCCAGGCATTCCTGCCTGTGTATGCATTCCTGAAATTTTCGTAGTAGCAAGTGGTAGCCGCAGGCTTTAGCCTGCGAGAAAGAGAAATGGTAGCCGCAGGCTTTAGCCTGCGTGAGAAATAACATAAATCCACGCAACCTGAAGGTTGCGGCTACCAATTCTGTAGAGCAAAATAATAACGCAAGTGGTAGCCGCAGGCTTTAGCCTGCGGATAAAAGAAAATGAATGGACGCTTTCTTAATAGTTCAGGAAAAGCTCATTCTTACTTGCAAGGCTAAGTTTAAATAAAATAGAGTTCCAAGCCTTCATCAGTAACCACTGCTTTTTCAATTTCTCTTTTGCTTAGACTTTTTGGTAAATAAAAATATCTTTTAAAATTTCGCAGTTTAAGGAATAAATCTTCTCCTCTGTGATAGATTTCTGGGGTTTCTTTAGGTAAATTTTTACTAAAGATCTTTAACACATATTTCCCATTTTTTTCTATGATTTCGAAGGGTTTATCGTAGTAAAGAATTTTAGATGGGTCAAAATCTTTAAAAATGTTTTTTCCAAAGAGTTTTAATTTCTCAAGGCCTAAAATTTCTTCTTCCATATGAGGAATGAGAATAATGGGGGTTGGTTCAAAGGCTTCTTTTATTAGTTCTAAATATTTTTCTTGTAGTTGGGATACTTCTTTTTTCTTGGAATAAACTCTATTTACAAAGATGGCATCCACATGAAATCCGAAAAGATGCAAATAGGTGTAAGCCTTTTCTGTCTCTTTTAAAACCATCTTTTCTGGATTAGTTACTAAGCGAATGCTTGAAATTTCTGCATTTTGCAAGGTGTAATATAATTCATAGACTTCTTTAAAAAGTTCTTCTAAAGCATCATAGGTTTCTTCTTCTGGCAAGGGCATATCTGTTACCATTTTGGCAGCAGGTCTTATAAATTTCATAAGTTTCCTTTGGAGGGG
>JBKBRL010000053.1:0-6429 GCA_046292115.1 Caldimicrobium sp. | reverse complement strand
ATGCTTCGATATAACCTCTAAAGCTTGATTGGGAAAGTCTCCCAAATCCATTTCCTTTAAAACCTGCACATATGAAGAGATAGAAGTTAAGGGATTCCCTATTTCATGAGCTAATCCTGCTGATATTCTGGCTAACGCTTGCAACTTCTCTGACTGCATTATTTTTTCTTCCATTAATTTCAAATATTTTAGCGTTAACTTCGTAAATTTCTTGTATAAGTGAGGGTTCAATAATTTGGATATCACCTTCCTTTTGAATTTGTCCATCTTTTATGAATATAAAATGATCAGCAAAGTGGAGAGCAAGGTTTATGTCGTGTAGTACAATTATTGAGACAAGTTTTTGTTCCCTTGTTAATTCTTTAATTATTTGTAAAATTTCTATTTGATTTTTAGGGTCAAGATGATTTACTGGTTCATCAAGAAGCAAGACTTCTGGCTGTTGAGTAAGTGCTCTTGCAATGAGAATTTTTTGAACCTCTCCACCGCTTAATTCATTAATTTTTTTAAAGGCATAAGAGGACAAATTAAATTCGTAGATTATCTTCTCTACAATTTCTAAATCTCTCATCGTGGGTTCAAAGGAGAAATGAGGTTTTCTTCCAAGTAGTATGGTATCAAAAACTGTGGCTTCAGGTAAGGAGTTTGTGATCTGAGGAAGATAGGCTATCTTCTTTGCTATCTCATTTTGCGAAAGGCTATTTAGGTTCATTCCATCAAGGGAGATTTTTCCTTTTTCAATCTTTACATGTTTAGTTATGCTTTTTAACAGGGTTGATTTTCCTGAGCCATTTGGACCTAAGATTGCGTATAAGATTCCTTTCCGGAGATTGAGATTTATTCCTTTTAAAATTACCCTTTTTCCATAAGCAACGACAAGATTTTCAATTTTTAGCATCTTTAAAACCTTCTTTTTCTAATCAGTAAATAGAAGAAGAGCGGAGCTCCTGCAAAGGATGTAATTATGCCCACTGGGAGTATAATGGGAGCCATTATCGTTCTTGCGATCAAATCAGATACTAAAAGCAAGGCTGCACCTAATAGCGCCGAATAGGGTATGAGGAATCTATAGTCAGACCCCACGAAAAATCTTACAAGGTGAGGTGAGATTAATCCAACAAAGCCGATTATTCCCAAAAAGGCTGTACAAACAGACACGACAAGAGCACTAAGAAACATACTTGATATCCTTAAAAACTTAATATTAACACCTAAACTTTTTGCTACCTCATCTCCCCATAGCATTGCATTATAGTTCCATCTATTGAGAAGAAAAAATAAAAAACAGGGAATAAAAGCAAGGAGCATAATTTTATTTTCTGTCCAACCAGCTTTTCCTAAATCACCAAAGGTCCAAAAGACCGTAGCAGCTACTTGAATATCAGTGGCAAAATATTGCAAAAACATTGTTGCAGCTCCAAATAAGCTACTTAGAGCAACACCTGCAAGGATGATGCCCTCAGGAGTTACTCTTCTTAAGAAAGACAAAAGAAGAATTAAAATAACCGTTAAGAGCGCCCCTAAAAAGGCTGAAAGGCCAACATAATAGGGTCTAAAAACAGTGACTGCTTCAGTACCCAGAGTGTGGGTTTGCCCTGCACCAAGAATTATTATTGCAAAAGCTGCCCCAAAGGCAGCACCGTGAGATACTCCTAAGGTAAAAGGAGAAGCTAAAGGGTTCTTGAGAACATTTTGCATCACAGCTCCAGCAACTCCCAACGAGGCTCCAGCAAGGATTGCCCCTAAAGTTCTCGTAACCCTAATGTTCCATACTATGAAGGAATGCTCCCTTTTAGAAATGAGAGCATAAAATACCTCTTTTAAACTCAGATTGAATGATCCAGTTGAAATAGAGATAAAGGCAAAAATGAGCAATAAGCTTGCAAGCACACCCCCTAAAAGGACTTTACCACGGATTAATTTTAAATAATGCCTTGTTAAGGCAGTTTTAGTTAACGATGATTCCCAAGTCTGTAAACTCAACTTTTCCAAACCCTTTGTAATCTTTTCTCAATTCATCAAAAACATCTACACCAAGAAATTTTTTAAATATTTCTCTTGCCTTCCTTTGAGGATCCACATCTTTAAATTTCTCTGGATATATTACCTTCCCTACAAAATAGGCATTTGCAAAAAGGATCTCAATATTTGTTCTATAAAAATTATGGGGAAAGAGAGTATAAACTCTACCTTCCTTTACAGCCTTAAGGGTTTTATAAAAGTTCTTATTTTTTAAATAATCCTCATTTACAAGGAAAAATCCTCCTGTATCAATAAAAAGGTAATCAGGATTCCATTGAATTAGCTTTTCTCTATCAATAAAAAGATGTCCCTTTTTTCCCACCTCATCTGCTACATTTTTCACATTAAGCCAATCAAGAGGAGGATAAAATGCTTCTGTGCTCGTTATTCCATGGGGACCTCTGGCACTTATAGCTCCTACATAAATGGTGGGTCTTTTTGAATCCATACTTCTTCTCCTAAGGTCTTCAATGATTTTATCTATATAGCTGTTTAGCTCAGCAGCTCTCTTTTCTCTGTCTAAGATTTTTCCAAGAAAAATAAAAGTATTTTTAATATCATCTATTTCAAACCCCTCTGTGCCCGCATACTTAATTACTAAAGCGGGAATACCAGTCTTTTTTTGAATGAGTTCAGCATGCTCTATATCAAAGGTTATCACTACTTGAGGGTTTACTGCGATAAGCTTTTCAAAATCAGGCAATTTACCAGGGCCACCTTCACCTATAGAGGGAATGCTTTGTACCTTATCTTTTATTGCAAGCCAGTAGGCTTTCCCAGTTGCTCGTTTACCTCTCATTACATCTCTTTTTTCTACATCTTCAATGCCAACTACTTTATCAAAGGCTTGAAGATACACGATATATCGCAATGATGCTGAAAGGGCTACAATTTTTTCCACTTTTTTCGGTATTTTTACCTGTCTTCCAGCCATATCAGTAATGGTTACCATTTCTTCAGCATAAGCTGATGAGAAAAGAAACAAAGCAAAAATCAACCAAATTAAAATCTTTTTCATAGTTCACCTCCTATGAGTTTGTGCCTTTGGTTTGAATTTAAACTCTCGCGTTAAGTTTCTCCGTAAATTCTTCAATTTCCAAAAATACATTTGAATTTTCAAAAATTTTCCCCTCAAGAGATGATTCATATACTTCTGGTGAGAAGTGTATCAAAGCAGAAATTTCAAGCCCTTTTTTTGAAACTATGTCCTTAACTTTGTTTTCAATGTGATGTGGAACTTTATTTATTACCAGGTAGACCTTTTTCTCCATCTTCTTCGCAAGCGATATTGCTTTCTCTGCAACCTCAATTGAGTCAAGATAGGGTTCAGCAACAGCAATAACTGCATCAATTCCTTTTTCAATGCCTCTTCCAAAGTGCTCAATCCCAGCCTCTGTGTCAACGATAATAATTTCATTCTCTTCAAGCTCAATTTTTTCAAGAAACTCTCTACTTATAATGCCCATGGGACAGGCGCATCCCTCAAGAGGTTCCTTAATCTTACCAATACTGATAAGTGTAATATTTCCGTCTTTTCTTAAGTATTCATTAGGAATGTCAGAAAGTGTAAAAGAGCTTTTTTCTATTACGCTTATAACAGGTTCTTTTTCCTTTGACTGAAAGCGCTTTTTTATACTCTGCTGTATAGCCTTCTTTCCACCAAGAAAATCCATAAAAGGCTTCGGAGGTTCTGAAAATCCAAAAAGTCTGTAAAGGGTCTGATTGCTTTCATCTGTATCTACTACGATAACGCTTTTTCCCTGCTTAGCCCAAGCCTTAGAAATCCCATATACAAGAAAACTTTTCCCTACTCCACCTTTCCCACATACAGCAATTTTTTTCATACTCATACCTCCTCAAAAAGCAAAAGATAAAGAGCCTTTAACACTAAAAGGCGCACCTACTCCATAGGTAGTCCCACTTACTGCATCATCCATAGCATTGATAAGGGATATATATTTTTTGTCAAAAAGATTATCTATTTCTAAAGAAACCTTAAAAGCTCTAAGCCTACCTAAGGTTTCCTTTCCATAGTTTAGCTTTAAGCCAAACACCGTGTAGGAGGGAATCTTTTCTGTGTGTATGGCATTTCCGTATCTTTTTCCAATAAAGCGCATCTCTGGAATAATTTGAATGTCTTTGTATTTAACAAGAAGCCCTGATGCTAAGGTAAGTTTAGGGACATCGACAACTTGTTTACCATCCGTTGGGAAAATCTGCCCCGCATATGAAATATTGCCATCATAGGTTAGGTTGTTATAGGTAGGGTTAAAATAAAAAGTAAGCCAGTCAGAGAGAAAAATATTTGTCTGAATTTCAATCCCATACCCCTTTGCTTTACCTACATTTTGCTGGTAACTAACAGGTTTTCCTTGATCGTAAACCCTCGGATCTGATACAACTGTTAAAAGATTTTTATGCCTTGAAAGAAATAGGGTAGGGTTAATTTCAATAAAATTGCTGCGAAATCTTAATCCTATGTCAATATTGTCAGACTGCTCTATTCTTCTGTTTTTAAATAAATCATTTAAGGTTATTTCAGCTTCTTTAAATTTTTCGTACAAACGATTATAAAGTCTTAAAATAGGCAAATAAGCATAAGGTCTGATGAAGTTTCTTCCATAACTTAAATAGGCCTCAAGGGTTTCATTAAAAGAGTAAGAAAAACCTACCGTGGGAAGCCATATATCATAAGTTTTTGCTTTAAGGTCAAGATAAGGAGCTCTCTCTAATACTGGCCTGCCTGGAATAAAGACCGTCCTATATCCCTCTTTTGCTGAATCTCTAAATTTGAAATATTTTATTCCAGCCTGCCAGTTAAATTTATCAATGCTTCCTGCTAATTTTAAATAGGGACTATCTATATAGGAAGTTCCCGATTTAGTTATGACTCCAAACCCTCTGTAATTTAAGCTTCCTCCAGGGTTTATCCAATAGTTTTCTGTATAAATACGCATATCCGTTGCCTCAAAATGATATCCCAAAGTCGCCTTTATAGCATTTAGATTTAAGGCAACCTCTCCTATAGCACCTTTTCTTTCAATATCTCTTGTTCTTTTCTGAACTCCAGGCCTATTTTGAATGTTTGGTGAACCATCCCAAATTTTGGCATCTTCCTTTGAAATGTAAGGTTTTAAAGTAAACTCTATATGGTCAGAGAGCTTTGCCTTTATTGAGACAAAAAGGTCTCTATTTTTGTGATAGGCTTTATTGAATTTATAGTAAAGATAGTCCCTTTTAGGATCACCTGTTAGGGATTCATTGAAGTCCAGTCTATAGTAATTATCTAAGTCCCTTGACTGAATATAATTTAAGGAGCGGTATTTATGATATTTTATTTCATTAAAGTTTCCCCAAAGCTTTATTTCCAAGTTTTTGCCTATTTCTTGCACAAGAGTAAGATTAAAATTGTTTCTTGGGCCTACAACTCCCGGGCCCTTCCATTTATCTTGTTCAGTTAAAGAATAAGAAAGGGAAAGCTTTGTATTCGTTGGATTAAGTTTTCCAGTATCAAGCCTCAAAAAGGTTCTTCTATAATCAAAAGCTCCAAGGGATTGAGAGACTTTAAATTTAAAATTTTCTTCTGCCCACATAGGTCTAAGTTCTACAGCTCCACCACGATTACCTACACCTGATCCTAAATCAGCAGGAACTCCTCCTTTGTATACAGCAATGCTTTCAAAGTTTTCAGCATCATAAATATAAGCTCTCGGTCCTATGGGGTTTCCTCCATAATTAGGAACTCCCTCAACAGTCATCGCACCAAGATAACCTCTTACACCTCTTATCCTGATATTACTTTGCTCTGAGGCTAAATTGTTCGGGTCAATGCTTTCAAAAACTACTCCAGGTAAAAGAGATAAGGCCTCATAAATGTTTGCTCTTGCCTTCTCACCTGCAAGTTCAAGGCCCTTTGTAGTGATTTCAACTCCAGTATAAACCGTCTCTCCGGTCTGCTTTGTTGGAAGGATTATTTTTTCACCTGTTACAACCACTTCAGGTAATTTAGCCTCTTTTTCCGCAGCAAAAGCTAAAGGAAAACTTAAGGGTGTCAGAAGAATTGTTAAAACAAATTTCTTCAGCATCTCAACCCCTCCCGATAATTCTACTTACCTCACTTAGTAGATTATGTAGCACATTATTATCATTTGTCAATAAATTTTACATATTTTTTATAAAAAAGTAATACTAATAGGAAAGCTATAGTTCATAAAGAGAGGTGAGGACTTGCTAAAGGCTACACAAGGGCTTTTTGCTACGGGTTATTTTTCTGGAAATACTTTTTTAAGCGGTAGTTGAGTTGTCTTCTTGTTAAGCCAAGCTTTTTTGCAGCTTTGCTTTGATTAAAATTGCACTCTTTTAGGGCAGACAGAATTTTTTCTTTTTCTATGGCTTCAATTTCTGCTG
>JBKBRL010000052.1:0-6518 GCA_046292115.1 Caldimicrobium sp. | reverse complement strand
GGAAGAAAAATTATAAAGTAAAATTCTTAGCATAATGGGCATTGAAATTCTAATTGTAGATGATAAACCAATTTTAAGATTAGCCTTAGAAAAAATCTTAAAAGAACAGGGGTTTCGAGTTTTTTCCTGTGAATCTGGAAAAGAGGCATAAAATCTTATATCTCAAAAAACTTTTGACATTGCTCTGGTAGATATTCGTCTTCCTGATTGTAATGGACTGGAACTTTTGAAAGAAATAAAAAAAATCTCGCCAGATACCGAAATAATCATCATTACGGCCTATGCAGAGATTAAATCTGCTGTTCAAGCTATAAAAGATGGAGCCTTTGATTATCTATCCAAACCCTTTCAAGATGAAGAGCTTCTTATTGCTATTGAAAAATTATTAAAATTTAAGCACTTAGAAAAAGAATTAAAAGCTATAAAGGAACAGGTTTATCCTCAAGATTTCTTAACTAAAATCATAGGACAAAGTAAAGCTATAAAGGAATTAATAGAAAAAATAAAGATAGTTTCTGGGACTGATGCTCCTGTGCTAATATATGGCGAATCTGGAACAGGAAAAGAACTTGTAGCAGACCTTATATACGAATTATCTCCAAGAAAAGGAGCACCTTACATTAAACTCAACTGTTCCTCAATTCCTGAGACCCTTTTTGAAGCAGAACTTTTTGGCTATGAAAAAGGTGCTTTCACTGGGGCTTACACCTCTAAAAAAGGAAAAATTGAATTAGCAGAGGGTGGTATGCTTTTTTTAGATGAAATCGGAGATCTCCCTCTATCCTTACAACCCAAATTGCTTAGACTTATAGAAACTAATACATTCTATCCCTTAGGCTCAAATAAAGAAGTTAAAGCAGATGTTAGATATATTTTTGCCACTGCCAAAGACTTAAAAAAATTAGTAGAGGAAGGAAGATTTAGGGATGACCTATACTACAGAATAAATGTCATTTCTATTAAAATTCCACCACTTAGAGATAGAAAAGAAGATCTGCCACTTTTGATTAACCATTTTCTTCATTACTATGCTCAAAAATATCAAAGAAAGGTGCCAGAGATAACAAGAGAAGCTTACCTTGCTCTTTTAAATTATACTTATCCAGGAAATGTAAGAGAATTAAAACACATCTTGGAAAGAGCTATTTTACTTTCTAATAATAATAAAATAGACCTCAAAGATCTTCCTGAGGAGCTCTTGCCTAAGAACATACTTCCTGTGGTTTCTGAGGACTTAAAAAAATGTAGAGAATTTATGGAAAAAGAGTACATCTTAAAGGTTCTTCAGGAATGTAAAGGAAAAAAGGGAGAAGCCACAAAAAAATTGGGCATCTCCCGAAAAACACTTTGGAAAAAATAAAAAAAATTTAATAGCTAATCTACTTTTTGTATCCTATCATACCATAAAGGATGTCTGTGCTTAACATAATCTTCATCTACTTTTCCCGTAATTAAAGCCTTCAAAAGTGGCCAATTTGATTTAACAGCTAACACAAAAAAGATATGAACAAAAAAGAGAAGTATAAATAAACCACCAAAAATGGTATGTAACAAATTAAGCGCTGATTCTGTGGATGGGCTAAAAATGAACCATTCTAAATTTTTTAAGGTTTTTAATATTCCCGTTATGAGGACAGCTAAAGTTGTTATTCCAATAGCTACATAAGCATATCTTTGCTCAGGGAGCCATTTATCTGAAGGTGGTTCTTTACCTATTCCAAAGGAAGCTAAAATTACCTTTAAAGACTTCATAAAGTCACCTTTTTTGGGAAGTAATCCAAAATCCTTACGCAGGAGATGGTAAAAAATATGAAAAATTACCATAAAAGTAAAGAAGATAGCAAATATATAATGAAGCTTTGTTACCAAATAAAAATCCGCCGTCCATTTGAATCCAGGTATTTCTGTAATGTAATATCTTTTAAAAAGGGGTAAACAGCCAAGTCCTGTAAAAATTAACATTATTCCAGAAAAGGCAACGATCCAGTGTTCAAGTCTTACTATAGCATTATATCTTTTTATTTTTCCCATTTTAACCCTCCTCCTTTTCATTTTTTTTATTTATATAAGCACCCAAAATTCCTGTTAAAGCCCCTAAAAGAGAGGCTCCTAAAATTACTTTACCCCAAGGATTTATTTCCTCTTTATAGCGATTAGGGACCTTAACAGGCATCTGAAAAACTGCATTTAATTCCTTTAATCTGCTGTCAATTTTTTCAAAGGGAATAGAAGAGAGGTAAAGTGTACTTGTTCCACCATTTTGTGTAGCTCCATAAATATACAAACCTTCTTTTTTAGCTCTTTCATAGGCTTTAGCATATATCTTTTCTCTCGGTCCAAATTCATAAACAGCTTTGTCCTTTAATCTTTCTCTACAGGATACCACACAAGCAGGTTCTAAACCTTTTTTAATTCTTGTGTCACAAAGGTCACATTTATACATTACTCCACCACCGGCTAACTTGGGCATCAATTTTAAATAGATTCCAACTCCAGCTTGTCTTTGAGGAATATGCCAAGGACAAATATCTCTACATTTAGCCCCGCCAAAACAAATACTATAGTCTATTACGGTATTTCCTTCCGGTTGTTTTGATAAGGCACCAAAGGGACATCCCTTTACACAGGGAGGATAATCACAATGCATACATCTACGAGGAATAAAAATTTCCTTCCCCTCTATTTCCACTTTTTGAATAAAAAGCCAATTATAAGGTGTTAACCTGGTAATGAGATCTCTCTTTTCTGACCAATCTTCATAAGTTTTCCTTGGCCAGTATGGCTGAATAGGTTTCTTTGGTTCAGGAAAACGATGCTTATTCTCTTCTCTACAAGCCTTAACACATCTCGGGATTTCTTCACCTTTACAACCATCACATTTCGTGAGATCTATAAGTGTAGCATATTTCCCCTGATAAGCCTCCCCTTTTTTAGGCATTAATAAGGCTGCACTTATCCCTCCTACAACCTTAAAAAACTGTCGTCTACTTAAATTTTTACCCTCCATAATTCCCTCCCCTTGGAATTAATCTGTCCTTAAAACATTTGCACATAATATTAAATCATTTACAAAAGAATTCAAGATTATGTCCTTTTCTGTTTCTCAAGGGAAACGGTAAGAATAATCTTTGGTTACCTAAGGGTAAAATTTTACTCTTTTTTGACCTTTATGATTTTTAATAAAGCCTTTAGCTTGCTTAAAATGATACTTTATGGAATAAAAGCTGGTCCTAACGGAGGTTTTGCTCTTAGACCGGTCTTTAGACATAACGAAATAAAAAACCCCTTGGTAAATAGTTAGGAACAATTTTTGCTTAATTATATTTAAAATTCTCATAAAAACAAAGGGGGGTGAAGGTATGTGTTTAATAGGTAAAGGGTGAAGTAGAGTGAAATTTGGTTTGTGTTTTTCAAACTTTTTATAATGGAGGTGAGGGCATGGCTGAGAAGGAGAAAAAAGCATATTTAAATGAAGATTGGTTAGCCTTTTGGTTGGCTATTATTTTATTTTTAGTATCTCTTTTGGCTTATAAAGGAATTGATGTCTTTGGTTGGATTGTTAGAACTAAAGAATGGGTAAAGATTGAAAATGCCCTTGAGCCTGTGGGTAAAAAATATATAGGTATCTCTGGTGAAATAGTTAAAATTGAAGGAAATAAGCTTGTTCTTAAAACTAAAGATGGAAAAGAGCAAAGTGTTACAGTTGATGACTCCACTAAGTATCAAGTGGGTCAAATATATGAAAAGAAAGGTCTTTCTGGATTTGCTTCTTTAGTCTTAACCTATCTATTTTTAACAGTTATTCTGGCAATTGGAGCCTATTTATTGGGTGCTAATGTAGGGAAATTCGTAGTAGGCTTTTTCTTTATCTTTTGGCTCAGTTATCTCTGTTGGCTCATTGGTCATTATGCTTATTTTGCTGCCACAGACCCTAAAAAATTTAATCTTGAGTGGTCTTTAAAGTTAACGGGAGAAGGTGGTTTTATATTTGCTTTAGCCTTGGGGCTAATTATTGGTAATTTTTTTAGGCCCTTTGCCCAATTTCTTAGTGAAGCTTGTAGACCAGAATTTTATATTAAGACGGCTATTGGTTTAATGGGGGCCTTACTTGGTCTAAAATCAGCGGAAGCTTTTGGTTTGGCTTCAGCAGTCTTTTTTAGAGGCTTATGTGCCATTGTAGAGGCTTATTTGATTTATTGGGCTTTAGTTTATTTTATTGCTCGTCGTTATTTTAAATTTAGTAAAGAATGGGCAGCACCTCTTGCAGCTGGTATTTCCATATGTGGTGTATCAGCAGCTATAGCTGCTGGTGGGGCCATAAGAGCACGCCCAGTTGTACCCATTATGGTTGCTTCTTTAGTAGTAGTCTTTGCAGTAATAGAGCTTATTATTCTTCCTTTTCTTGCTCAAATGTTTCTCTGGAAAGAACCTATGGTAGCAGGGGCATGGATGGGATTAGCTGTAAAAACTGATGGTGCAGCTTTTGCTTCAGGTGCTATAACAGATGCTCTAATCCGAGCTAAGGCTGAAGCTGTAGCTGGAATTAAATATGAAGAGGATTGGATACTTATGGCAGCTGCTACAACTAAATTATTTATTGATATTTTTATAAGTATTTGGGCATTTCTTTTAGCTTATATTTGGTGCGCCTATATAGAAAGTACTCCAGGTGAAAAGGTAAGTTACAGAGAAATTTGGAATAGATTTCCAAAATTTGTTTTAGCCTATTTCATAGGATTTTTGGTAGTCCTTTTAATCTCAGCTCCCCGTGTACCTAAGGTAAAAGCTTTTGAAGAAGAAACTAAACTCATAAAAAAGGAAATTCAGAAAATAGAAAAGCAGATTCAGGCAACTACAGACACCACGCTTCAAGCTCAACTTCAAGCTAAAATAACGGAGTTAAAAAATCAAATTAAAACCAAAGAAGAAACTATTAAAGAATCTAAAAAAATCGTAGATCAAACCAAAACAGCTACCTCTGGAACGAATGCTTTAAGAGTTCTTTTCTTCTTAATAACCTTCTTTACCATTGGGGTAATAAGCGATTTTAGAAAGCTTTGGGCTAAAGGAATCGGAAAATTAGCAATTGTTTATGTTCTCTTTGGATTTATTATTTGGATAGGTTTACTTATTTCTTGGATTTTCTTCCATGGTGTAAAACCTCCAATAGCTATGCAATAAAATCAGAAGGAGGAGAACTATGGCAGAAGAAGTTAGAGAAAAAGATATAGCAGAAGAATTAAAAAAAAATGCAGTATGATCCTTGGCTACCTATAGAAAGTAAATTAGTTTGGGGTTGTATAGGTTTAGGTATAATTTTACTCCTAATTTTAATTTGGATTAGCTATACCTTCTTTCCAAGCTCTCACGGCTAATTAAATCATCACCCCCTCCCTACTCCGCTCTTTTATTATAAAGTGCGGGGTGGCTTGTATTTCAACACTCTTGTGATAAACTTTATTTATCCTATGAGTTATTTAGTCTTAGCAAGAAAATATCGACCACAACGCTTTAGTGAAGTTATAGGTCAAAGTCATGTTGTTAAAACTATTATAAATGCCCTAAAATTAGGGAAACTAAGCCATGCTTTGTTATTTTCCGGCATTAAAGGAACAGGAAAAACAACCGTTGCTCGAATTGTTGCAAAAGCTCTAAATTGCAAATCTCCTCTTGATGGATACGAACCTTGTAACGCTTGTAATCATTGTTTAGAAATTTCAAAAGGGATTTTTGTAGATGTTTTAGAGATTGATGCTGCATCCAACCGTGGCATAGATCAAATAAGGGAATTAATCGAAAACTTAAAGTATGCGCCAGCTAAAGGTAAAACCAAGGTCTACATTATAGATGAGGCTCACATGTTAACCAAAGAGGCAGCAAATGCCCTCTTAAAATCTTTAGAAGAGCCTCCATCCCATGTTTATTTTATACTCGCAACAACAGAGCCAAACAAATTGCCTCCTACAATTCTCTCACGCTGCCAAAGATATGATTTTAAAAGATTGGACTTAAGAAAAATGATAAACTTTTTGCAAGAGCTTTGTCAAAGGGAAGGCTACGAGATGGACACTTCAGCTTTAGAATTGATAGCTAAGGAAGCCCAAGGGAGTATGAGAGATGCTCTCTCACTTCTCGATCAAGCTATGGCATATGGTGTAAAAACTAAAGAGGATGTTATAGAAGCTCTTGGCTGGCATGAAGAAGTGCTAATTGAAGAAGTAGCTCAAATACTTTTAGAAAAAAATCTAAAAAAAGCTATTACTTTTGCTAAAGAGCTTTATGAAAGGGGAATTGACCTTATCTATTTTACTGAAAAGTTAACAGAATTCTTTAGAAATCTCTACATAGCAAAGGTCCTTCCTAAGGAGAGTGAGCTTAATTTTCAAAATAGCGAGTTAAAATCAGCTTTTATTTCCACTACCCAAGAGGAAATTTTGCTAATTTTTCAAAGCTTACTGCGTGATTTAGAGGTGTTAAAACGCTCAAGTTATCCACAGTTACAATTTGAAATAACCTTA
>JBKBRL010000051.1:0-6552 GCA_046292115.1 Caldimicrobium sp. | reverse complement strand
GTGAAATTCTTCTTTATGGATTAGGTGCAGGAGGTGCACCTACGGCCAGTGCAGTTGTAAGTGATATAGTCTCTGCTACGGAATATTTACTCTCTAAAAAAAAGCCTCTTATTGGCTATCCTAAGGTAGACGAAAAAAGTATACGGATAAAACCTATTGAACAAAGTGTTTTTAAGTATTATTTTAGATTTACAGCAGTGGACCAACCAGGAGTGTTATCCAAAATTTCTGGTATATTAGGAAAATATGGCATCAGTATCGCCTCAGTTGTGCAAATAGGTCGTCAAAAGAAAAAAGGTGCTGTCCCTGTGGTTATGCTAACCCATGAAACCCTTGAAAAAAATGTAAAGGAAGCTCTAAAAGAAATAGATAACTTAGAAGTTGTGAAAGCAAAAACTCAGAGGATAAGGATTTTGGATTAAAGAGTAAAAATGATTTTAAAGGTAGGCAAGGGTACCTATGAAATAATTCAAAAAAAAGAGATAATTTTAACTACAGATTATTTAGGGTCAGGTATAGCTTTAGGGTTCATGCACAAATCCCAACCAATTTATGGTTTACTTAATTATATTTTTCCTTATAAAGAAAATGATATAGAAATCGACGGTAATTGGATATATTCAGGAGAAACCTTATTAAATCTGTGGCAAGATGCCCTTTTTACTTTAAATATGGACCTAAGAGAAGCAAAATGGATTCTGGCTGGAGCAAGTCTTTTTAAAGAACATCCATCTTTTTTAGAGCTTGGGGAGAAAAATTTAAAGGTAGCTGAAATATGGCTAAAGAAACAAGGTATACTGGACCAAACTATTAAGGTGATCAAAGAGCCCTCTCCATTAATTTTAAGAATTAATGGTAAAGAAAAGAAATTTGAAATAACAAAACTTAAAAATAAGGTAGAATTATATGAGTGAGCTGATTTTAGAGAAAATCTTTGAAAAAATAAATTTAGTCCCAACTTTTCCCAAAACAGCCCAAAGGGCTTTAGAACTTTTAAGAAAAGATGAAGTAAATTATAGGGAATTAGAAGATGTGGTAAAAAAGGATCCAGGAATAGCTGCTAATTTTCTTAAGCTTGTAAATTCCGCAGCCTTTTCTTTGCACCAAAAGGTTGATAGTCTTTTAAAAGCATTTATGCTTCTCGGTGTTAATCAAATAAAATTAATTCTTCTTGCGTCCGTCATAGGACAATTTTTTGACAAAAACCTTACTGGCTATGGGGTTTCATCAGAAGACATTTTGATTCATTCTATTGCCACGGGTATTGCTGCTGAAAGAATTTCTCAAATGATAAAGTTCCCCCCTGAAAAACAGGAAGCTCTCTATATGGCTGCTCTACTCCATGATTTAGGAAAAATTGTTTTAGATCTTTATTTAAACCTTGAAGAAAAAAATTTGTTTAAAGAAAATGAATATAAAGATGAAGATTTTTTTCAAATTGAGTGGTTAGTATTAGGTGTAGACCATGGAATGGTGGGCGGATATCTTCTTAAAAAATGGAATTTTTCTGAGGAAATTTCCTTTGCAGTGCGTACCCATCATGATAGTAGTCTAATGATCCAAAATAAAACAGCAGCTATAGTGGGGCTATCCAATATAATAGTAAATTTACTGGGTTATATTGGTGGTTGGGATGCCTTTTATTACAAAATACCCTCAAACTTGTTAGATATAATTGGTATTACCTCAACAGACTTAAATATACTGCTCCCTGAGATTTTCAAAAAAATTCTCTTACTTGAGAGAACTCTTAAGTGAATTTTTTAAAGATTTACTTAAAAAATTCCAGAAAACACCCCTTGACAAATTAAGAAGTGGTAGAATAATTTAAAAAAACTAATTTAAGGAGGAGGGAGTAGCCATGAAAAAGGTTGTTTCGCTTATGCTTGCTCTTGGATTGGCAGGAATGATTGGTTTAACTGCTGGATGCAAAAAGAAAGAAGAAGCTCCAGCCCCTGAAGCACCAAAAACAGAACAACCAGCTCAACCTGCTCAAACCGAAACTGCTAATCAAACTACCAACCAAACCGAACAAGCTCCAGCAGAAAAGGAACAAGCTCCTGCTGAAAAGAAGTAGTCACCCTAAACCAATTAGGGGAGTTTTTTTCCTCCCCTAATAAATATAATGCAAGTCCAAGTTAGTATAAATCAGATTTTTCTTTTTTAAATTTTCCATTTCCTTTGGATCTTTCATCCTTTGAATCTTCAAGTTTACGAAATTCTAAAGGTATTTCATCAAATTTTTCTTTCTTTTTCTTTTCTTTATAAATTTCATAATATACATCTATATACTTTGGAGTTCTTTCTTTATATTTAATAATCACTTCCGGATCTATACTGTAGTATTCACTTAAAAATTTTATATTAGCCAAGGATATTATATCATAATCAGATAAAATATACTTTCTTTTATGATGTTTATGATAACCCCAGGCTTTACCATATGGGGGCCCATAGATTATATATCTCTTAAATACTACTTCTGGATAAAGTTTAAAGCGAATTAAAATATCGTACCAAGAATATCCTCTTTTTCTTAAATCTATTATAACATCTGGTGCAATTCCAGCTTCTCTTACAATAAATAGAACTATTGGCAATTCCTCTTCTATTATAATGGGATAACGCTTTTTGATAATAATAATTCGTTCTTCTGGGATTCTATAAAAATTACTCAAGGAAAAATAAAAACTTTGAATCTTTCCATCACTAATTGAAAGTCCAAAATCTATATCCTTAGCTAAAGCAACTAAAGGAAAAAAAAGAATCAAAATAATCAAAAACATCTTTTTCATTTTTACCTCCTTTAAAATTTTTTCGTTTTTAAGTTTATCAAATTTAATGCCAAACTTACCTAAGCGCACTCTACGATTTCAATTAATTCTCTAAAAGCAAGAATTGGTAATCTATACAAATTTGTCGAATCTCTCTTAAAGAAAAAGACTTTTTTGTTTCGGAGTAAAATCAGTCTCGTGAGGAATATCTTCAAAGATTTTAATCGTGCCATAAACTCCATCATAGCCACCTTTTGCAAATACTTTTCCTTCTCTTACTCTTCTGATAGCTTCGAGTAATTTTTCAGGAAGAACTTGAGAAAGTTCTTCTAAATCTTTTTTTAATAGAATATCAAATTCTGTCCCTCCCTTTTCAACTATTTGTCTATATAATTTTTCCAAAGTTTTAGTGTGAGGATTAAGTGAAAAAACCTCTGCTAATATCTCCATAAGAGGCACAATATGTACTGAATAAGGTGCTTTTTCTGGTTTATAATGTTCAGGTCGGTCAGCTAATTTTTCCACTCTATGTAGGACACCTATCGTTATCGCCTCTCCACATTTAGGACATCTATATCCCAAAGCTATGGTCTCTTTTGGTGTTAGGGCAATTTTACAAGCTCTATGTCCATCTAAATGGTATTTTCCTTCCTCAGGATAAAATTCTATAGTATATGCTACTTTATGATTTTTTATGGATTGATAAAAATTCTCATAGGTGAGAGGATAAAAAAAACCGGTAGCTTCTCTTCCTATCTTCCAAGGAGAATGGGCATCAGAATTGGAGACAAGGGTTATAGAATCAAGGTTGGAAATTCTCCAATTCATTTCTGGATCTGAGGATAATCCTGTTTCAATAGCGTAAATATAAGGAGTAGCCTCTCTAAAGGCTTCCTCAAGGGAATCAAATCCTGAAAAAGCACCAAAGACTGAATACCAGGGTGTCCAAGCATGTGCTGGAATTATTAGGATATCCGGTGAAAGGGAAACTAAGTCTAAGACCATTCTTTCTGCTGTAATACCAAAAGTGGGCCTTCCATCAGCCATTAAATTTCCAAGCTTTGCCAAATATAAATTGATCTCTTTTACCACTTCAAAACTCGGTGCAATAAGAATTAAATGCATTCTTCGATTAGTCTTGTTGCCATAAGAAAATATCAAAGAAATTTCTGTAGTTAAAAGAAATCTTGGGGAAGGAGGTCTATTTTTTAAAATATAAAATCCTGTTTCCTTATCATATTCAAGAGAATTTTGTAATTCTTCAAAATATAAAGGATGGGTAAAATCTCCTGTACCAATAAGGTCAATTCCTTTAAGTTTTGCTATTTCAGCTATTCTCAAAGGTTCCATATTTTTAGAACTTGCCCTGCTATATTTAGAATGGATATGGAAATCAGCAAGAAAAGTTTTCTCTAAAACCTCCTTAGGTGGTAAAGGTTGATTCCTCATTTTTTAGCCATGTAAATTTTACTCTTTAGTATATCATATTAATTCTTAATCTTAAAGATAAGAGTTCAGAAAGTTTTTTTAATTGGGCCTTGATTTCAAATCAATGCTTAAAACCTTGCTTCTATTCAAAAGATACAATATAATAAGTAAACCATGGCAACAAATATCCTAAGTTATCTTAAGGAAGAGATTTCTCAAATAGATAAGGCTTTAGCTGACGAACAAATCGCCCAACACCCCTTTATCAATCAAGTAAGTGAATATGTTATCTTTGCAGGTGGGAAAAGAATTAGACCTTTACTCTGTGTATTATCGGGAAAAGCAGTTAATCCAGCTCTTTCTAAAGAAATTTATAGAACCTCCCTCCTTTTTGAATACTTACATGCAGCTACACTACTCCATGATGATGTTGTAGATTCTGCAGAATTTAGAAGAGGCAGAAAAGCGGCAAGAAAGCTCTGGGGAAATCAAGCTACTATCCTTGTAGGAGACTATCTCTTTGCTAAAGCTTTCAAAATGGCGAGTCATTTAAAAAATTTAGAGATTATGGATACATTAACTGAGACTACTCTTCTATTAAGTGAAGGAGAAGTTTTACAACTCTTACATTTGGACGACACAGAGCTATCAGAAGAGAAATATTATGAGATAATTTTCAGAAAAACTGCCGTTCTTATGGCTTGTAGTTGTAAAGTTGGGGCCTTGTTGGGAGGTGCTCCTGTTAACCTTGCTGAAAAATTTTTCCATTATGGACATTTCCTTGGTATGTCCTTTCAAATCGTAGATGACCTTTTAGATTATCTTGGAACAGAAACAGGTAAAGATAGAGGTAAAGATTTTAAGGAAGGAAAAATCACTTTACCTGTAATTTTAGCCTTACAATCAGCTACACCGGAAGAGAAGGATGAACTTTTGTATCTACTTAAGGCAAAAAAAGTGGGAAAAAAGGATTTTGAAAGAGCCTTTTCATTAATTGAAAAAAACCAGGGTTTTCTTAAATCCTTAGAAAAAGCTAAAGATTTTATTAATAAAGCCAAAGAATTTCTAAGAGAAGTCCCTTCCTCAACTTCTAAAGAAGCATTATTATTTATATGTGATTATCTTCTTGAGAGAAAAAAATAATCTATGAAAGGAAAGTTAAAATTATTGGTCTTCGATTGTGATGGAGTCTTGTTTGACTCACGTTTAGCTAATAGGGAATATTATAACTCTATTCTCAAAGAAGCAGGAAGAAAACCATTAACTTCAGAAGAACTTGAGTATGTTCATATGCATTCTCTTCCTGAATGTTTGGATTTTCTTTTTAAAGATTATCCTGAGTTAAGAGAAAAAGGTTGGGAAATAGCTAAAAGAACTCCTTATTCAAATTTTTTTCATTACATAAAAATAGAAGATGGATTAGTAGATTTTCTTTCCTGGGCTTACAATTTTCTCTATTTGGCACTTTGTACCAATAGAACTACTTCTACTGAACCGTTACTAAAGCACTTTGGCCTTTACCATTATTTTCATCTTATCCGTACAGCCCTTGATTACCCCAAAAATAATCCCCTGGCTTTACAATCCATATTAGATTTTTTTAAGGTAACCCCGATGGAAACACTCTATGTGGGAGATTCTCCAGTTGATGAAAATTTAGCTTTAAGCTGTAAGGTGCTACTGATTTCTTATAAAAATCCCTACCTAAAAGCTATTAAAGTTATCTCTAATTATCAAGAATTGAAGGAATTTCTGTTGGAACACTATCTTCTTTTACATAAAGGCAATCTCTTAAATCGAGACGATCATTAATCATGTTATAAATTTTAATAAAAAATTGGGTAGCAAATGTATTAGGCATACCTAAAATATAAAGATTTTGGATGGCACGAGTAAAGGCAACATAAATTAAGTTAAAAAATTCTAAGGCATGCTGAATTTTTTCTCTATAATAAACTTCCTTAATAGGGAGTGGTAAAGCTTCTATGCGCCCTTTATAAATACCATGTTCAGTAATAAAAAGTGAAAGGGGAGCTCTATAATTTTTAAAGCCAAAATTTAGGGGAAGAATTACGTTTTTAAATTCGAGTCCTTTAGAAAGATGAATAGTTAAAATTTGAATAGCCTCTTTTTCTTGAGGAAGGTCTAACCCTTCCTCTTCAGAGACCTTCTCCCAACCAGAAAAAATTGACCATAGGTCTGAACCCTTAAAGGTTTCGTTGAGTATAAAACTTAAAAATTTATATAAATAGGGCCTCTCCTCAGGAAATTTTTTCTCTAACTGAAAGTTATCAATTAAATAGCGAAGAAATTGATAAATGTTTAAAAATGTGGCTTTTTGCAGAGGATT